>NZ_CAUVXL010000066.1:1309-54027 GCF_963555915.1 Protofrankia sp. Cas4 | reverse complement strand
TGGGACGCAGGGATCAGCTGGGACGCAGGCCTCAGCTAGGACGCGGGGCCGGGCTCCGCCAGCGCTCCGGGGACTGCGGCCTCCGGACGCGCGATCTGACGATCGTCGCGCGCCCTTTAGCCCTCCAGACGCCGTTCGATCGATGCGACCTTCGTCCGCAACGCGTCCGTGACCCCCGGGCGGATGTCGGCCTTGAGCACGAGGCTGACCCGGCCGGATCGGGCGGCAACCGCGTCCACCGCCCGCTGTACGACGGCCATGACCTCCCCCCACTCCCCCTCGATCGTGGTGAACATCGCCGTCGTCTCGTTGGGCAGGCCGCTGGCGCGTACCACCCGCACGGCTTCGGCGACCAGGTCACCGACATCCTCGCCGGTCCCGATCGGTGTCACGCTGAAGGCCACAAGCATGCTCCACACCTACCACGCCGCCCGGACGGTCTGTCGCCCAGGGACACCCGCGGGCACACACGGACACCCACGGGCACACGCGGACACCCGCGGGCACAGGCGAAGAACTCAGGATCTCGCGTACGTTGACCCACCGGGAGAATGCCACCCTCCGCAACATTCCAGGTCCGCAGACGACACAGTCGGACCTTCAACCAAACCCGGGACAACGCTCTCTGAAGGCACGCCCTACCATTGCCCGCCGTGGAGTGGACGACGCGGGACGACGAGGCATAGGTGGTTCCACGGACCCTCCTTGACGCACTGACCAGCCTGGTGATACTGGTCGGCGCGGATGGTCGCGTGCTCGATGCCGGAGCCGCGGCCAGAACCTTCCTCGGCGAGCGGTTGGCTGGAACCGAACCGGTCCACCTCGGGGACCTGGCCGACGTGGTCGAGCCCTCGGCACGGGTCCGGCTGCGCGATGTCGTGCCGCGCGCGCTGGCCCGCACCGGGCAGTGGCGGGGAACCGTCGACCTCCTCGACGCCGCGGCCAACGTGGCGCCGTTCCAGGTGTCGGTGCGGGTCGACCCGTCAGGCGCCATCGTGATCGTCGCTCATGACACCGAGGACGTCCGCGCCCGGGAAACCGCCGAACGGGAGTCCCGGGCCAAGGACGAGTTCATCGCACGCCTCGGCCACGAGCTGCGCACCCCGCTCAACGCCGTGCTGGGTTTCGCCCAACTTCTGGAGCTCGAACCACTGCCGGCAGAGCTGCACGAGGACGTCGAACGCATCATCACCGGTGGCCGGCACATGCAGGCCCTCATCGACGACGTGCTCGATCTCGCCCGGCTGCAAGCCGGGCGCGGTGACATCAGAAAGGGACCCGTCAACGTCCTGGAGATCGTCCATGGTGTCGTCGAGCTGGTCGAACCGCTCGCGGAGCAACGCGGCATCCGCCGGGTCATCTCGCCGGCCGAGCCGCTAGTCGCCGACGCCGACCGCCGCCGGCTGTGGCAGGTCCTGCTCAACCTGGTCGGCAACGCGCTGAAGTACGGACGCGAGGGCGGCACCCTGCGGGTGGGCATCGTGCCCATCACCGGAGCCCGGGTCCGGATCGAGGTCGAGGACGACGGCAACGGACTCCCACCCGAGGCCATGGACCGGCTGTTCCGGCCGTTTGAACGGCTCGGAGCCGAACGAACGGGCGTCGAGGGTAGTGGACTGGGTCTGGCGCTGTCCCACGCTCTGGTCACGGCGATGGGGGGTGTCCTGACGGCGGCAAGCCGTTTCGGGGTCGGCAGTGTCTTCGCGGTCGTCCTGGACACCGTCGACGTCCGTTTCGACGATGACGACGACGACGACTTCGACGGATTCGGTCCGGGACCCGGATACGGACACGGACACGGATACGGATACGGACACGGCCCGGACCACGGGTTCGGTCCGGCGCCGGCTGTCCTGGCCGCCCGATCGGACGCAGCGTCGCGCCACGTCGGTTATCCCCGGGTCGTACACGTCAGTGGTGATCCCGCGACCCGGACGATGGTCACACACGTGCTACGCAACACCCTCGGCGCGGACACGGTCTCGGTGCCGCGGGCCGCGCTGGCCCTCGACGCGGTCCGGCGGTCCCGACCGTCGCTGGTACTGCTGGACCGGGACCTGCCGGACGGCAGCGCCGAAGACCTGCTGCGGACCCTCGCAGCGGACGCTCAGGCGGGGCGGATACCCACGGTCGTACTCACCATGGACGATGACCCGAGAGACCTCGTGCGGCTGCGCCAGGCCGGTGCCGTGGACGTGGTGGGAGCGCCCCTGGACGTCGCCGCGGTGGTTGCCGCGGCCGGCCATCTCGCCGCCGCCAACACCGCCAACACCGCCAACACCGCCAACACCGCACCCTGACATGTCAGTCGTGCGGACATGTCAGTCGTGGCGCGGCTGCGTCGTGGCCAGACCGGCGACGACGCGGTCGGCGGCCGTGTAGGGGTCGGTCCGGCCGGCGACGACCTCCGCGGCCAGGCCGTCGAGCAGGGAACCCTCGCGCAGGTCACCCATGCGGAGCCGAAGCTGGGTGAGCGCGATCTGCTCGATCTCGTCAGCGGCCCGCCGGCGCCGGCGGGCGTCCAGGACACCGTGCTCGACCAGCCACGCACGATGGTCGACGATCGCATCCACGACCTCGGCGATGCCCTCCCCACGCGAAGCCACGGCCTTGAGGACCGGGGGTCGCCATGCCCCCTGGGAGGCGGTTGCGGGTCCGGTGAGCGCAATCATGTGCGTGAGCTCGCGGTAGGTGTTTTCCGCGCCATCGCGGTCAGCCTTGTTGACCACGAAGACATCGGCGATCTCCAGGATGCCGGCCTTTGCGGCCTGGACGCCGTCACCCATACCCGGGGCCAGCAGCACCACTGTGCAGTCGGCCAGTGATGCGATGTCAACCTCGGCCTGACCCACCCCCACGGTCTCGACCAGCACGACGTCGAAGCCGGCCGCGTCGAGCACCCGCAGTGCCTGCGGTGTCGCCCAGGACAGCCCACCCAGATGCCCGCGCGAGGCCAGCGAACGGATGTAGACCCCGGGGTCGGTGGCGTGCTCCTGCATCCGTACCCGGTCGCCGAGCAGCGCACCGCCGGTGAACGGCGACGACGGGTCGATGGCCAGGACGCCGACGCGCAGGTCACGAGCTCGAAACGCGCTGACCAGCGCGGATGTCGAGGTCGACTTGCCCACTCCGGGAGATCCGGTGAGGCCGATCACCTGCGCGCGACCGGACCGTGGCGCAAGCAGGGCCATGATCTCGCGCAGCTGCCCGGACGCATCCTCGACCAGCGAGATCAGCCGTGCGATCGCCCGCGGACTACCGGCGGTGGCCGCGTCCACCAGATCGGTGGCGGACGCGGCACGCAACCGGGCCGGGGCTGCCGTCCTAGGGGCAGCGGTCACGCCGGGACACGCAGGATGAGGGCGTCTCCCTGGCCGCCGCCGCCGCACAGCCCGGCGGCACCGATGCCGCCGCCGCGGCGACGCAGCTCAAGGGCGAGCGTGAGGGCGATCCGGGTACCGGACATGCCGACCGGGTGGCCGAGGGCGATCGCGCCGCCGTTGACGTTGGTGACCTCCGGGCCGATACCGAGCTCACGCATGGACTGGATCCCCACCGCGGCAAACGCTTCGTTGATCTCGTAAAGATCCACGTCAGCGGGAGTCAGGCCCTCCTTGCGCAGCGCCGCCGAGATCGCGTTGGCCGGCTGGGACTGCAGCGAGGCGTCCGGGCCGGCGACGAAGCCGTGCTGGCCGACCTCGGCGAGTACGGTCAGCCCGAGCTCGACAGCCTTCGCCCGGCTCATCACCACGACCGCCGCCGCGCCGTCGGAGATCTGCGAGGCCGAGCCGGCCGTGATCGTGCCGTCGTCGCTGAAGGCGGGACGCAGCTTCGCCAGCGCCTCCGAGGTGGTGTCACCGCGGACACCCTCGTCCTGGCTGACGAGCACCGGGTCACCGCGGCGCTGGGGCACCTCGACCGGGACGATCTCGTCGTCGAACAGCCCGTTCTTGATCGCGGCGGCGGCGCGCTGATGGGAGCGGGCGGCGAACTCGTCCTGCTCGACCCGGCTGATGCCCAGCCCCGCGTTGTACCGCTCGGTTCCCAGCCCCATCGCGACCTGGTCGACCGCGCAGAACAGGGCATCGTGGGCGGTGGCGTCCAGCAGCTCGGCACTGCCGTAGCGGACGCCCTCACGCAGGGACGGCAACAGGTGCGGGGCACGTGTCATCGACTCCATGCCACCGGCGACGACGACGTCGAACTCGCCACTGGCGATGTAGGTGTCGGCGAGTGCGATCGCGTCCAGACCCGACAGGCAGACCTTGTTCACCGTGATCGCGGGAACGCTCATG
The DNA here is from genome assembly GCF_963555915.1 of Protofrankia sp. Cas4. Lineage (NCBI taxonomy): Bacteria > Bacillati > Actinomycetota > Actinomycetes > Frankiales > Frankiaceae > Protofrankia > Protofrankia sp. Cas4. The sequence goes on along the minus strand of NZ_CAUVXL010000066.1, from coordinate 49,732 downwards.
GGGATGCCGCCCCTGATCGCGGCCTGGCGAGCGGTGATCTGCCCCTGACCCGCCTGAATGACATGCCCCATGATCACATAGTTGACCTGCTCACCACCGATACCGGCCCGCGCCAGCGCGGCCTTGATCGCAAATCCGCCGAGCTCGACGGCGGGGAAGCCCTTCAAAGCGCCGGACAGCTTGCCGATCGGGGTTCGCGCGCCGGCCACGATGACAGAACCAGGCATGGATGGCCTCCCGGGAGTGCGACTGCGTGTTCTGCAACGATAACGTGATCTTCATCAAGATGCTGCGGCCAGCGGGCACGTCGGAGTCGAGACGGGTGTCCGTGGGGAGCGGGTATGGCAGCATCGCGTCCACACCCGCGAGAGAGAGGGCTCGAGTCCGCGATGTTCACGAGAATCGATCATGTCGGCATCGCCGTCCGGGACCTGGACACGTCCATCGCCTGGTACGAGACGACCTTCGGGCTCACCGTGGCAGCCCGGGAGGTCAACGAGGAGCAGGGCGTTCGCGAGGCCATGCTGCTCGTGGCCGAGGCCGCCCCGGGTGGTTCATACGTGCAGCTGCTCGAGCCGATCCGGGATGACTCCCCGGTCGGGAAGTTCCTCGCCCGCAACGGCGAGGGTGTCCACCACGTCGGCTACGGCGTCGACGACGTCGAAGGTGCCCTGGCCGCCATCGCCGGGCAGGGCGTCCGCCTGGTCGACAAGCGGCCCAGGCACGGCTCGATGGGCGCGAGTATCGCCTTCCTGCACCCGAAGGACACCGGCGGTGTGCTCACAGAACTGGTACAGGCCCTCCCCAAATAGCCGCTTCGCGACAATGTGGAGTCAGGCGATCCCGCAGCCGGCGGTGAAGGGTGACGGAGCCGATGCCAGGTCCACCGTGGCGTTCGCGGGCGAGCCGACCGCCGTGAACCCCGTGCCCGTCACCTGCCATGTCGTCGATGTCACCTGGTAGATCCTGTCCGTGGTCCGGTCTCCCGCGGCGACCACGACTTTTCCGCTCTCACAGCGGAAACCGTCACCATGGTCGCCGTTGAGACCGGCACGCAGCGGACTGCCGTTGACGACCCGCAACTGCCCGGTCGAGGTCAGCCTGGCGACACCATAGTTTCTGGTCTCGCCGCTGCTGTCGGTCTGGACGATCAGCTCGCCGTAACCGTCACCGTCAATGTCGACAATCGAGAAAGTGAACGGTGCCGCCACCGCCGGGAAGGTCACCGCGGTTGATCCGAACATGCTCAGCGCGACCCTGACCGTGCTGTCGGACACGGTCGCCGGGTCCCTCACGCCATCCCCGTCGACATCGCCGGCCATCGCCGGGACGGACACCGGCGGCGGGAGGGTCGGCGAGTGGACGTTACTGGGCGTGCCGCTGGGACGGCTGGCCGACGCCGTCGGCGTTACCCCGTCCCCCGGATTCGGGCTGGTGGGCGACGCCGAGGTCTCCAACCGGCTCGGCGTCCCCGACGGCCGCACCTGACCGCCCCCGCCCGTCCCACCGTGACCCGGTGGCTGCGAGGCCGCCGTGCGGACCGCGGTCACCTCGGGAGTCGGCTGGGTCAGCGGCGGCACGGTCGGCTCAACCAGGATGGACGGGGGACCGGGTTCGATCGCCACGTAGGCGAGGCTGATCAAACCGGCCAGCGCCAGCCCACCGACGGTCGTCGCCGGCACCCGCATCCGCCGCCTGCGGATGATCCCGGCCCGGATCCGCTCGTAGCCTGCCGGGGAAGCCCGAACCGGATCAACCGCTTCGGTCAGTAGACGACGCAGCTCGTCAGGCTCGAGCGCGGTCACCGCAGACCCTCCAACTTGGTGCCGAGCGCGGCCAGCCCGCGGGACGTGTAAGCCTTGACCGAGCCGACGCTGCACTTCATGACCGCTGCCGCGTCCGCCTCGGAGAGGTCCGCGTAGTAACGCAGGACCACGGCCTCGCGCTGGCGGCGCGGCAGCTCCCGCAGCGCCTGTATGACCGCGGCGCGCTCGACGAGGGTGTAGGCGCCCTCCTCCGCGCTGGCCGCGTCCGGCATGGGTTTGGGCGCATGCTTGAGGGCCACCAACCGCCGCCGCAGCGTCGAGCGGGCAAGGTTGACCACCGTCTGCCGTAGGTAGGCGAGCGCCTTGTCCCTGTCCTGCAGCCGCCCCCAGGCGGCGTGCACGCGGATGTAGGCGTCCTGGACAACTTCTTCGCACAGCCCGACGTCATCCAGGAGGAGGGCGGCAAGGCGGACCAGCGACCGGTAGTGCTCTGAATACAGAGCCGTCAGGGCGGCGTCAGCATCCCGGGCGACCTCGCTGCGAGCGGCGTCGCTCCGCGCAGGCACGGGCCGCCACCCCTCCACTACTGTCATGGGCGCGGTCACGCCACGTCAGACGCTCTCCTACCCCAAATGGTTGCTCTCAGGTTGTATCGCTTCCAGCGCGGACGCACACCCCCAACCGCGCGACTCATAGGCATACCCGTCGGTAGCATCTGCCCAGCGCCACCGGATGACGCACGGGAGGTCGATCGTGAAGGAAATTGTCGAGGCAATTCTCGCCTCCGACACGCCCAAAGCGGCGTTCGCGGCCCTGCCGGTACCCGAGACCTACCGGGGAGCGGTGGTTCGCAAGGACGAGATCAACATCTTCAACGGGCTGACATCCCAGGACAAGGACCCCAGGCGCGCCCTGCACATCGACGAGGTCACGACCCCGGACCTCGGTCCCGGCGAGGCGCTGGTCGCCGTGATGGCCTCCACGATCAACTACAACACCGTCTGGACGTCGATCTTCGAACCACTGCCGACGTTCGGCTTCCTGGAGCGTTACGGCCGGCTGTCCCCGCTCGGCAAACGCCACGACCTCCCTTACCACGTGGTCGGGTCCGACCTCGCCGGTGTCGTGCTGCGTACCGGTCCCGGCGTACACATGTGGTCCCCCGGCGACGAGGTGGTCGCCCACTGCCTGTCGGTCGAGCTGGAACGCCCGGACGGCCACGACGACACCATGCTCGACCCCGAGCAGCGCATCTGGGGCTTTGAGACGAACTTCGGCGGGCTCGCGGAGCTCGCCCTGGTCAAGGCCAACCAGCTCATGCCCAAGCCCGCGCATCTGAGCTGGGAGGAGGCCGCCGCACCCGGGCTGGTGAACTCCACCGCCTACCGTCAGTTGGTATCCCACAACGGCGCCAACATGAAACAGGGCGACGTGGTACTCATCTGGGGCGCGAGCGGCGGGCTCGGCTCCTACGCGACCCAGCTGGCACTCAACGGCGGCGCCATCCCGGTGTGTGTCGTGTCCTCGCCGCGCAAGGCCGAGATCGTACGCCGGATGGGCGCCGATCTGGTGATCGACCGGGCCGCCGAGGACTACCGGTTCTGGACCGACGAGCACACCCAGAACCCCAAGGAGTGGCAGCGCCTCGGCAAGAAGATCCGCCAACTGACCGGCGGCGAGGATCCCGACATCGTCTTCGAGCACCCCGGGCGGGAGACCTTCGGCGCGTCCGTGTACGTCACCCGACGTGGCGGTACGATCGCGACCTGCGCGTCCACGAGTGGCTTCATGCACTCCTACGACAACCGCTACCTGTGGATGAACCTGAAGAAGGTGGTCGGATCGCACTTCGCGAACTACCGCGAGGCGTGGGAGGCCAACCGGCTGATCACCAAGGGCCTGGTCCACCCGACCCTGTCCCGCGTCTACCCGCTCACCGAGACCGGTCAGGCCGCCTACGACGTCCACCGCAACCTCCATCAGGGCAAGGTCGGGGTACTCTGCCTCGCACCGGTTGAAGGTCTCGGGGTGCGCGACGGCGCCACCCGCGAGCGCCATCTCACCGCGATCAACAGGTTTCGCGGAGTTTAGAGCGGCCCGATTTCTGTCCCGGTGCCGACTGCATACCGGCTCCTGCACCTCCCGGTGGCTGGTCTGGCACTCTGATGTCCTATGAGCGAGCAAACCGATCTCATCCCAATGTCCGACGGCACGGACGCGTCTCCGGACTTCGATCTGGTTCGTCGCGGCTACGACCCACATCAGGTCAAAGCGCACGTCAACTGGCTCGTCGAGCAGCTGCGCGAAGCGGAGTCGCATCGGGCCGCCGCCGAGGCCGCGGCGTCCGAGGCCGCATCCGAAACCGCGACGGCACGTGATCATCTCGCTGCCAACCGACCCGCGTGGGAGGAGTTCGGCGGCCGGATCACCCAGATTCTCCAGCTCGCGGAGGAGGAAGCCGCCGACGTGCGGGCGGAGCGGACGCGGGAGGTGGACGCCGCGCTCCAGCAGGCCCAGCAGGAGCATGCCGAGGCGCGGCGGACCCACGAGCGGACGATCCGCGATGCCGAGGCGAGCGCCCAGGAGATCCTCTCGACAGCGCAGGCCGAGGCCGAGACCATCGTCGCCGCCGCGCGTTCGACCGCCGAGACAGCCGAGGAGGAGTCCCGCCGCCGGTTGGCTGATCTCGGCCGACAGCGGGACCAGGTGACCGCCCAGCTTGGTCAGCTGCGCGACCGGTTGGCAGCGGCCATGGCTCCGCTCGACCTCGGATCGGACCCGTCGCCGGCGGACACCGGGCAACCGGCGGCCGCCCGTTCCTGAGCCGTCCGGTCCCGCCGCCGGCCCAGCGGGATCACCAGCCCGGCGGGATGGTGCGCCGGTCACGACGGGTCCAGCAGGTCGTGTGCCAGTGCCTACGCTCGGCAATATGATCATCGCGCCAGCAGACGACGTGCGGGGTCGCCGGCAGGATCTCCTGCTGGCAGCCGGGGCAGCGGTAGTACTTGCGTGCGGCCGCGCCGCTGATCCGGCGCACGATCCAGTCCCCGTCGGCACGCTGTTCGATCGTCTCGGCGCCGACGACGGCCGGTGGGAGCGGTGGTCGCTCCGGCCGCGCGCGCCGCGACCGTCTGCGGGTCACCGCGGACGCGACGCCGGCGGATCTTCCGGGCGGCGGGGGCGCGCCACGCGGGGCCGTGGTATGCCCCGGTCGGTGCCGGGCTCGGACGCGGGCGTCCGGCCGACGACGTCATCCTCGACACGGTCACCCCTGACGCGGTCACCCCTGACACGGTCACCGTCGATGACTTCACCCTCGATGACGCGGTGCGGGTCATCTCCCATTCCAGGGCGCCGACGGGAGCCGGCTAGCCGGTCCATGGTCGACTCGGCGAGCGTCCTGGCCAGTTTCACCCGTCGGATCATCCCTCGCGGCGATGACAGCGCAGAAGACGCGCCGATCATGACCTGGAAGGTCCGGTCGCTGCCGCGCCAGTGCTCGCGCAGGATGGCCTCGCCCGCGCCCATCTGCAGGCGACGGAACGCGAAAGCCACGAGCGCGATGTCGTCCAGCTGACCCACGACGGGAATCAGGTTCGTCAGCCGGTTGCGCGGCGAGATCAGATAGGCGAGGGATGCCGCAGCCTCCATCTTGGCCGACTGCGACACCCGCGGGTCGACGAGAACCCGCCGCAACATCACCACGAGATCGGGCACGAACGTCGCGATCTCGCGGCCGACCTCCCGTGCGGCGTCCTTGTCCAGCGAGACCATGGGCTTCCTCCGAAACGACGGCGGGACCAGGCGGGTCATGCTGGTACCCGGCCCAGTACAAGATCCGAACCGGCACAACATGATGTCCGGCGCCATCGTAGGCGACGAAACGCGCGTCCGAACCGCCCCGGACCGGTCACCGACCCCGTCGCCGGATCAGTGGACGCGAAAGCCGCGCCGGGTCTTGCGACCGAGATAACCTGCCTTGACAAGGTGTTCAAGCAGGGGCGCCGGGGCGTATCCGGGCTCCCGGAACTCCAGGTACAGCGTGCGCACAATGGCAAGCGTCACGTCCAGGCCTACGACGTCGGCGAGCTCGAACGGCCCCATCGGATGAGCGCAGCCGACCTTCATCGCCGTGTCGATGGCCTCGACATCCGCGTAATGCGCCTCCAACATCCTCACGGCGTCGTTGAGATACGGGAACAGCAGCGCGTTGACGATGAACCCGGCACGGTCCGCGCAGAGCACCGGATGTTTGCCGGCCGCCCGCGCGACCTCCAGAACCGTCGCGGTGACGTCGTCGGCGGTCAGAACGGTCGGCACGATCTCCACCAACCGCATCACCTGGGCCGGGTTGAACCAGTGCATCCCCACCACATCCTGGGGACGCGACGTGGCGGTCGCACACTCGATCACCGGCAGAGACGACGTGGTGGTCGCGAGGATCGCCCCGGGTCGGGCGATCGCGTCGATCTCGGCGAACAGGGCTCGCTTGACCTCGAGATCCTCCACGACCGCCTCAATGATGAGGTCACAGTCGGCGAACGTGGCAAGATCGGTCGTGGCCCGCACCCGCGCGAGGGTCGCGGCCCGCTCATCCAGGGTGATCCGGCCCTTGGCGACCGCCTTGTCCAGCGACCACTCGAGTTTCTTGCGGACGTCGGCGATCTTCGCTTGGCCGCGCGCACGCAGGACCACGTCATAGCCGGAGCGGGCGGCGACCTCGATGATCCCGCTGGCCATGGTTCCGGTACCGATGACACCGATCGTGCGCACCGGTCGGGGCGGCGCGCCCGATCGGCGGGTCCCGGTCCCGGCTGCGGTCCCGGACGCGGCTGCTGTCCCGGACGCGGCTGCTGTCCCGGTCCCGGCTGCGGTCCCGGACGCGGAGGACATGACGGAGTCCGATGTCACGGCATCGACGATCTCGGATGAATCGGGAGCCGCGTAGGTGTAGAAGCCGCGGCCGGTCTTGCGACCGAGCATCCCGGCGGTGACCAGTTGCTTGAGTAGGGGCGCCGGAGCGTGCAGGTGGTCCCGGGAGGTGTGGTAGATCGAATCGAGGATCTCGTACGCGGCGTCGAGGCCGATCAGATCCAGCAACGCCAACGGGCCCATCGGATGACCGCAGCCGAACCGCATGGCCGCATCGATGTCCTCACGGGTGGCGTAGTGGGCCTCCAGCATCCGCACGGCATTGTTGAGGTAGCCGAACAGCAGGGCGTTGGCGATGAAGCCGGCCCGGTCCCCGGCGACAACGGCGGTCTTGCCGACCTTCGTGACCAGCATCTCAAGATCCGCCAGCACCGCCGGGTCCGTCACCACCGTACGGATGATCTCTACAAGGCCCATCACCGGCGCCGGGTTGAACCAGTGGGTGCCGACGACCCGCGAGGGCCGGGACGTGCCGGCGGCCAGCTCGGTGATCGACAGTGAACTCGTGTTCGTCGCGATGATCGTTCCGGACGGACACAGTGCGTCCAACTCGGCGAGAACCGCCCGTTTGTCCTCAATCCGCTCGGGCACCGCCTCGACGACCAGCCTACAGGCCGCCACAGCCGACAGGTCGGTGCCGGCGTGGATCCGGCCGAAGAGCGCGTCCCGGTCGGCCTCGGTCAACTTGCCGCGGCTGACCGCCCGGTCGGTGGAGTGGCGGATGTGGCCGAGCCCCCGGGCGAGTGTCTCGTCGTTGAGCTCGACGCCCACCACGTCGATGCCGGCGCGGGCAAGGACCTCAGCGATCCCCGCGCCCATGGTGCCGAGTCCGACAACTCCGACCTTCGCGAAGTCCTGGGCCATGCCGACCACCCCTCTCGTCGCTGTGTCCATGCCCGCTGGCGGTGCGCGAGATACTCTCAGATCTTTGGCGCACAAGCGCACGATCGCCATCCGACGTGGCATCCATGAGAAACCGCGCAACGAGGCACCGCGCAACGCGAAACCGGGCGACGAGGCACCGCGCGACGCGAAACCGCGCAACGCGAAACCGGGCGACGAGGCACCGCGCGACGCGAAACCGCGCAACGATGTGAATCCGAAGTTGCCGCAGCGACACTCATCTCACATCGTTGGCGCTGATCAGTGATCAGTGATCAGTAGTCGGTGATCAGTAGTCGATGATCAGTGCTGGCAGAGCTGCCCGCCCAGCGGCGCGAGGGTCAGAAACGGCGACGGAATGGTGCAGCCGAGCGCGGCGGCGGCCGAGTCAACCCCGGCCAGTTGATCGCGCACGGCCTCCCACGAAGCGTCACTCATCAACCCCGCCACCGGCAGCGGGCACGCCGCCAACACCCATCCGCGGTCGACCACCACAAAGCCGCCGCACATTCCCTCCAGGGCCCGCACCGCGGTCATCATGTCCTGGTCCGCGACCCCGATGACGGCCAGATCGCCGGGAGCCACGCTCGTGGCCATCGCGATCGCACCCTGACGCAGGCCCACCCCGCGGATGAAACCCACCCGCATTCCGCCGGCCCGGTCCGCCCCCCGCGTGACCAGGGCGACCTTGAGCAGGTCGTGCCCGGGATCGGCCGCCGCATGACCGGTGCCGCCGTCTGCACGGCCGGGCCGCACCGCGACGACCTCGACCCCGGCAGTCCCGTCCGCCGCGACGCTCACCTGCACGCCCCTGACCGGGCCGGCGGAGTTCGGGCCGGCGGAGTCCTGGCCGGCTGCGGTCGCCGCAACGGCGAAGGAACCGCTGAACAGGCCGGACGGCAGGGTCACCCGCTCTCGGGTCCAGTCCGGGAGCACATCGAGGTTGTCGAACAGCGGACGGCCGCGCTCGGCGGCCATCCGCCCGTTGACGAGAACGATCTCCGGCGGCCCGGATCCCGCGATGTCGCTGACGATCTGGATGTCGGCCAGGTGCGCCGGCGCGAGCGATCCGAGCAGGTGGTCCAGGCCGTACCGGCGGGCCGGATCGAGGGTGGCCATGCGGATGGCGGCCATCGGCTCCACGCCGGCCCCGACCGTACGGCGGACCACCCGGTCGAGGTGGCCGTGGTCGGCGATTTCGGTGATCTTCCATGCGCCGGAGAACTCCAGCGGCGCGTCGGCGGCCAGGTCGTCGGCGGCCAGATCGGCGGCGGCCAGATCGGCGGCGGCACGGTCGGCGGCGGCACGGTCACCCACGGCCGTGCCGTCCAGGCCGGGCATCCCGGCTACGGCGCCGGTGCCCGCCATCCCGGGCAGCGAGAGATCGGCGGACCCGACTAAGGGAACGGATTGACGGGGCAGCCACGTCCCGGTGTCCGGGAGGCTCGCGCCAGCCCGCGTGCCCGTACCGCCGCCGGCCGGGGAGGTCCTGGCAAGCAGGCGCACCGGGGTCCCGGAGGCGGTCACGAGCCGCGCACCGCGCGGTCCGCACAGCGTGACCGGCAGGCCGGCGTCCACGAGCAGGGTGACCGTCCCTCGGGGCACTACGAGACGAGCGAGCTCCCCGGGCGTCAGCAAGGTCTGTTCTAACCGGACGTACGGATCGACATAGGCCGGCAGGAGGTAGCGGCCGGAGGCATCCAGAGCGCGGCGGGCACCCAGCGTCCCGGGGCGTGTCACCGCGGCTATGAACCGACCGGCGATGAGCAGGTCACGACGCCGCAGCTCACCGGTTTGGACGACGACCATCATGCCGCCGCGGACGACCAGATCCGCCTCCTGCGTTCCGTTCGCGACCCGCCGCAGCTGCTCGAGCTCCGCCGCGGTCGGCGCCAGGTGGGACGCGCCAACGGCATCGAACCCGGTACGGCGGACCGGACGCGCGGCGCGGGCCGTCCCACCGGCCGGCGCCGCCGGCGCAGCTTCGGGCGAGCAGAGCGCCGGGGCGGACGCGAGCCGCATCCGTTCACGGTCACGCTCGGCGGTCATATAGCCTCCGAAAACCCAGGTCTGGCGAGCACGGTGTAGGGCGCAATGCAACGCAACGCCCCCGCCCGATTCGGCTCAGCGACGTCGCCCGGATTCCGGCACGCACCAACCTCACGGCCTCGGGCCGGGCCGCACACGGCAGAGCAACACCCGGTATGGCGTCGAGCAGCGGTGCGGAACGACGGAACGACAGGACAGCGGATGAGGGGCATGGCGTCATCACTCTGCCGCCATGCAAGCCGACTGTGCTCACGAACCCGCGGCTTGTAACGTTTCCGTAACCGAGTCGTCCCGGGCCGACACAAGCGGAACCCCTGGCCGGGCGGACCGACCACGCTGCGTCCCTGTTGCCGGGCGCTCTATGCTTCCACGTGTGTTGCTGAGCCCGCATGAGCAGGAACGGCTGCTGATCCACGTCGCGGCCGGCCTCGCCCGGGAGCGACGAGCCCGCGGCCTGCGGCTCAACTACCCCGAGGCGACCGCCGTCATCACGTCCTTCCTCCTGGAGGGCGCGCGTGACGGGCGTACTGTCGTCGATCTGATGACGGCCGGTCGCAGCGTACTTACCCGCGAGGATGTCATGGACGGCGTCCCCGAGATGCTTGCCGATGTCCAGGTCGAGGCGACCTTCCCGGACGGCACCAAACTGGTGACCGTGCACCAGCCGATCCCGTGAACGGCGTCAGGCCGGGCGAAATCCGCCACGGCGACGGCCCGGTGGAGATCAACCCGGGGCGTCCCATCCTGACCCTGCGGGTTCGCAACCTCGGCGACCGTCCAGTCCAGGTTGGGTCGCACTACCATTTCGCCGCGGCCAATCCGGCGCTGGACTTCGATCGGGACGCCGCCTGGGGGCACCGGCTCGCCGTACCCGCCGGCACCGCCGTCCGCTTCGAGCCCGGGGTGGACCGCGAGGTGGACCTGGTGCCGCTCGCCGGCCGACGGATCGTACCGGGCCTGCGGGCCGAATCGGCCGGCCCGCTGGACGCGGCCGAGCCGAACACGGCCGAGCCCGACGGGACAGGTCCGGACGGGACGGGGCCGGACGGGACGGGGCCGGACGGGACGATCCGGTGAGCCGGTATCTGGACCGCGCGCGCTACTCCGACCTGTATGGTCCGACGGTCGGTGACCGCATCCGGCTGGCGGACACCGACCTGTTCATCGAGGTGACCGAGGACCGCAGCCGCGGCCCGGCCGGCGCCGGCACCGGTGACGAGGCGGTGTTCGGCGGCGGCAAGGTGATCCGGGAATCCATGGGGCAGGCCCTGGCGTCGCGCGCGGAAGGTACCCCCGATCTGGTCATCACCGGCGCGGTCGTGCTGGACCACTGGGGCGTGGTCAAGGCCGACATCGGCATCCGGGACGGCCGGATCGTGGCGCTCGGCAAGGCCGGCAACCCCGACACCATGGACGGTGTCCATCCCGACCTGGTGATCGGGCCGGGTACGGAGATCCTCGCCGGAAACGGGAAGATCCTCACCGCGGGTGCGGTGGACTGCCACGTGCACCTGATCTGTCCGCAGCAGGTCCCCGAGGCCCTCGGCGTCGGCATCACCACGCTGATCGGCGGCGGCACCGGGCCGGCCGACGGCACCAGAGCTACCACCGTCACCCCCGGCCCGTGGAACCTCGCCCGGATGCTGTCGGCGATGGACACGCTGCCGGTGAACGTCGTCCTGCTCGGCAAGGGCAACACGGTGGGTGAGGCCGCGCTGTGGGAGCAGCTGCGCGGCGGTGCCGCCGGCTTCAAACTGCACGAGGACTGGGGGTCCACGCCCGCCGCGATCGACGCCTGTCTGCGGGTCGCCGACGCAGCCGGAGTACAGGTGGCGCTACACTCCGACACGCTCAACGAGGCCGGTTTCGTCGAGGACACCCTCGCCGCGATCGCGGGGCGGGCCATCCACGCCTACCACACCGAGGGTGCCGGCGGTGGCCATGCACCGGACATCATCACCGTGGCCGCGGCACCGAACGTCCTACCGAGCTCGACGAACCCGACCCGGCCGCACACGGTCAACACCCTCGACGAGCACCTCGACATGCTCATGGTCTGCCACCATCTGAACCCGACGGTGCCCGAGGACCTGGCCTTCGCCGAGAGCCGGATCCGGCCGTCCACCATCGCCGCCGAGGACATCCTGCACGACCTCGGCGCCATCTCGATGATCGGTTCGGACTCGCAGGCCATGGGACGCATCGGCGAGGTCGTCCTGCGGACCTGGCAGACCGCGCACGTGATGAAGGCGCGGCGCGGCGTGCTGCCCGGGGACGGCCGGGCCGACAACGCCCGCGCCCGGCGTTACGTCGCCAAGTACACGATCTGCCCGGCCGTCGCGCACGGCCTGGACGCCGAGATCGGCTCGGTGGAACCGGGCAAACTCGCCGACCTCATCCTCTACGACCCCGCGTTCTTCGGCGTCCGGCCATCCGTGGTCATCAAGGGTGGATGTGTCGCCTGGGCGGCGATGGGCGACGCCAACGCGTCTATCCCGACTCCGCAGCCGGTGCTGCCGCGGCCGATGTGGGGGGCTGCGCCCGGCCCGGCGGCCGCATCCTCGCTGACGTTCGTCGCCCCGGCCGCCCTCGACGACGGCCTGCCCCAGCGGCTCAACCTGGCCAAGCCGATGGTTGCCATAGCCGACGTGCGCCGGCGTGGCAAGGCCGACCTGCCCGAGAACACGGCGACACCCGACATTCGGGTCGACCCGGAAACGTTCACCGTGAGTATCGACGGGGATGCCGTCGACGCCGCGCCCGTGGCCGAGCTCCCGATGGCCCAGCGCTACTTCCTGTTCTGATCACCATTCTGATCACCGTTCCGATCACCGTTCCGACAGCCGCCCGGAAGGATCCTGGATGCCAGCTGCGAGCCGGGCGGCGTTGCTGTTACTGGCGGACGGCCGGCTACCAGCCGGTGGACACGCGCATTCCGGCGGTATCGAGGCCGCGGTCGTCGATGGCAGCGTCCGCGATCTCGACGATCTCGAGCGGTTCCTGCGTGGCCGCCTGGCTACCGCAGGCCTGGTCACCGCCACCTTCGCCGCGGCCGCCTGCCGGTCCTACCCAGCGCCCGGGGCGCTCCTGAACAGGATCATCATCGAACTGGACGCGGAGCTCGACGCGCGGACGCCGTCACCGGCGCAACGGTCCGCGAGCCGCGCACAGGGTCGTGCGCTGCTGCGTGCGGGCCGCGCGGCCTGGCCGGGAATGCGCTGTCCGATCCCGGCGCCGCACCATCCGGTCACGTTCGGTCTGGTCGCCGCGCACGCCGGCATCTCCCCCGCCGACGCTGCGCTCGCGCTGGCCTATGGCGTGGTCAGCGGGCCAGCGGCGGGCGCCATCCGCCTGCTCGGCCTGGACCCCCTGGCGGTCACCGCCGTACTCGCGTGCCTGGCGGCCGACCTGGAGCGCACCGCCGCCGAAGCCGCGGCATCCTGCGACCGCCTGCCCGCGGACCTGCCTGCGCTCACCGGACCGCGCCTGGACCTCCTCGCCGAGCGCCACCGGGCTGCCGAGGTCCGCATGTTCGCGTCCTGACCCGATCGGCCGAGCCGGCCTGCGTTCCATCCGCCGGCCAACCTGAACGATCTTTCGAGGTTTGTACGATCAACAAGGCGACGATCGGCGCACAAACCTCGAAAGATCGCTAGGAGTCGGCGGGACGACCTGCCGCCAGTGCTCGGCGGGACAACCGATCGGCGGTGCGGGTGGTTTCCGGTAGATGGTAACGCGGCGTGAGATCGAGAATGCACTGACATGCCGTATCCAGGTCGATGCGGTGCCCCACGGAGACGAAGACCTCCTTGACACCCGTCTGGGTACGCAGCGCCCGGCCGACCGTGTCACCGCCGTCGACAATCGGCGACCACGAGCCCCGCTGGACCCCCGGGCGACGGTAGTTTCCGATGAACGACGTTTTCGCGACGCCGACCGTCGGCAGGTCGAGCGTGACCCCAAGATGGCAGGCGAGCCCGAACCGGCGTGGGTGCACGAGGCCGTAGCCGTCGCAGACCAGCAGATCCGGAGGATTGCCGGCAGGGAGCTCCGCCCACGCAGCCAGCAACGCCGGCAGCTCGCGGAAAGACAGCAGACCCGGCACGTACGGGAAGGCGGCCCGGCCCGCGGCGGTGGCGTGACCGATCGGCTGCCAGTCGGGAGCGGCCAGCAGGACAACCGCACCGGCGACGCGGTCGGTGGCCGTGTCATAAGCAACGTCAAAGCCCGCCACAGTGTGTACCGTGCGCGGCCCCGGGCCCACCGCGTCCACCTGATCGCGCAGCTTTTCCTGGATGGCTACCGCGTCCTCGATCCGCATCGGTTCTCCGCCCCGTCAGCCACGGTCCACGTCGACGGCCACGGCCACGGCCACGGCCACGGCCACGGCCACGGCCACGGCCGAACGATGTGATTCTGATGCTGGCCCCACAGCATCAGAATCACATCGTTACCTGGGCTCGTCCGCCCGCAGGGCCGGATGTCGAGTGCGAGTGCGAGTGCGAGAGAGATCCTGAGAAGGTGTAGCGATGCATGTCGAGCACAACCTTCAGGCATCCCCTGCTGGGGGCGGCGCTGCGGGGAACGGTCCGACCCGGGCGGCACCGATCGGCCGGGCGGTGCGGATCGGGATTGGCGGGCCGGTCGGCAGCGGTAAGACCGCACTGGTCGCGGCGCTGTGCCGGACCCTCGGCGAGACGCTGCGGATCGCGGTCGTGACCAACGACATCTACACCACCGAGGACGCCGACTTCCTGCGCGCGGCGGGCGTGCTCGACCCGACGCACATCCGTGCGGTCGAGACGGGCTGTTGCCCGCACACGGCCATCCGTGACGACATCACCGCGAACCTCGATGCTGTCGAGGATCTGGAATCGGCTTGCGGGCCGCTTGACCTGATCTTCGTCGAGAGCGGCGGAGACAACCTGACCGCAACCTTCAGCTACGGCCTGATCGATCGGCAGATCTTTGTCGTCGATGTGGCCGGCGGCGACAAGGTACCCCGCAAGGGCGGTCCTGGGGTGACCGGCAGCGACCTGCTCGTCGTCAACAAGACCGACCTCGCCCCGCTGGTGGGCGCGGACCTCGGCGTCATGGCCCGGGACGCCGAACGGGTCCGGCGCGGGCGCCCGGTGCTGTTCACCTCGCTTGCCGCCGAACCGCAGGCGGCGGCGGTGGCCCAGTGGGTGCTGCTGCAATGTCCACGACCGGCGCCGGGGCCGACTCCGCCTCCAGGTCCAGGTCCAGGCAGACGGATCTGAACACGTTGGAGGCGACAGCCACGAGCGACCGCACCGGCCGGACGTCGATCAGCGCACACGCGGCCGTCCAGGTCGATCCGACACCGGACGGCGGGATCCGGGTGAGCGAGCTGCGGTCACAGGTACCGCTGGTGCTGCGCCGCACCGGCACGACGGACAGCAGCTGCGGCTCCGATGCCCTCCCGCACGGGTACCTACCGACTGCGACCGTCCATCTGGTGAATGCGGCGGCCGGTCCGCTGGCCGGTGACCGGCTGCGGCTCGACATCAGCGTAGGAGCCGGGGTGGCGTTGGTGCTGCGCACGGTGGCTGCAACCGTGGCCCTACCCGGCCGCGGGGACCACTGCGGTAGCAGCGATGAGAACGAGAGCGGCCATGGGAACCGTGCGGACCCGCCGTCGTTGTTCGACGTACGCGCCGACGTGGGGCCGGATGCGGCGCTCGCGTACCTGCCCGAACCGACCGTGGCCGCCCGCGGCTGCCGCCACCACATGCGGGCGCGCATCCGGCTGGCGTCAACCGCCCGGCTGCTGTGGCGGGAGGAAATCGTCCTCGGACGTTTCGGTGAACCAGCGGGCTCGATCTCCTGCGCACTGCACGTCGACGTCGACGTCGACGTCGAGGGACAGGGACAGGGACGCAACGGCCACAACCGGGAGGGCCACAACCGGGAGGGCCACAACCGGGAGGGCCACAACCGGGAGGGCCACAACCGAGAAGGTCGCAGCGGGATGCTGCGCCCGCTCCTGCGCCAGGAGCTGTGCCTCGATCCGGGTATGCCCGGCCTTGACGGGCCGGCTGTCCTCGGTGGCGCCCGCGTGACCGGTTCGCTGCTGATCGCGGGCCCCGGGCCGGACGGGCTCGGGACCGCCCCGGCGGTCACGGACACCTTCGCCCTGCTCCCCCTGGCCGGGCCGGGGGTTCTGATCAGCGCACTGGCACCCGACGCGGTCGCACTCCGCCAGGCTCTGAACACGGGCCGAACCATGGTCGCCCGCTGGTGAGCGGCGGTGCGATGCCCACGGCCGTCAGGCCGGCGGCGGGGCCGCGCCCTCAAGCGGAAACACCAGGCAGGTGCTGCTCGCGGTGGCGAGTTTCCTGCCGTCGGCGCCGCAGACATCCCCCTCTGCGAAGACAATGCGGCGACCAGGTCGGACGACCCAGCCGTGCGCGGTCAGGCCGCTCGGGCGACCGTCAACCACCTGGATCGGCCGCAGATAGTTGACCTTGATCTCAATGGAGGTGTATCCGAACCCGGCTGGCAACGTGGTGTGCACGGAACAGCCCGTGACCGTATCCAGGAGAGTGCAGACAAGACCGCCATGTATCATGCCAATCGGGTTGTATGCGGATTCGTCCGGGGCACAGTGAAAAACAACGTCCCCCTCGGCAACCGCACCGATCCCGAAATCAAAATGCATGGCGATCGGCGGGGGTGGGACCACGCCGTCACGCATCGCCAGGAGGAAGTCAAGACCGCTCATGGTCCGCCCCATCGCAGCAGTGATCATTGGATCATGCCAGGTGATTGTCTTACTGCGGGGCTCGCCCCACTCAACAGCCGGTGGGCGCGGCTCAGTCGTAGTCATGGTCGCTAGATTAAAGCGCCCCAGCCCTGCGATGCCGCACCCTTATTGTCGGTCGCTTTTTGTGGTCAGCGCCTCACACGGGCCACGGCTACGGCTACGGCGGCCCGGGCAACCAGGTATAGTTATGGACATTTCCGTCACCGAACAAGCCCACTAGAAGACTGAGTGCAACATAATCAGCGAATGAGCAGGATCCGCGGAAGCGAGCACCCCGCCGCCACCCGAGAGGTTCTCCTCGCCGCCGCGCGGCACCGATTCGGGACCCAGGGGTACGCGGCGACCGGCACCGAGGAGATCGTGGCCGACGCGCAGGTGACGCGTGGGGCGCTTTATCATCACTTTCGCGACAAGGCTGATCTCTTCGGCGCGGTGATGGAACAGGTCGCCCTCGAGGTCGCCGAACAGCTCGTCACCACCGAGCTCAAGCGCGCCACGGACGAGCCGGCCACCGACGCCTGGGAGCAACTGCGAACCGGCTTCCAGTCTTTTCTCGACATCTGCACCGACAGCGACTTCCAACGTATCGTGCTGGTCGACGGCCCGGCGGTACTCGGCCACGACGCGTGGGACGTCCTGGTCGAACGGCACGGCTACCGCCTGCTCGCTGAATGGCTGAGCAAGGCGATCGACGACGGGCGGATCGACCCGCTGCCGGTCGCGCCCCTCACCCGGGTGTTGGCGGCCGTCCTGTCCGAGGCGAGCCTGTTGATCGGCCGGGCCTCGGAACCCGCGAAAGTCCGACGTGAGGCCGGCGAGGTTCTCGATCGGCTACTCGTCGGCCTGGAAGCGAAAAAGTAACGAAAACAAGAAGGTAGCGAGAACGTTGCGAGCCGGCCACCGTCGAGGTGGCCGGCTCGCAACGTGGTGCCAAGCGGTGGCGGTAGTGCCAGGCGGTAGTGCCAGGCGGTAGGGGACGAGCCGTCCCTGAAACGGAACGCGCAGGTATCGCGCCTCGCGCCTCAGACGCTGCGCATGGCCCGCAGGGACTCCTTCAACGACGACGTGGTGGCAAGCACCGCGGAGGTCTCGTACCCGCAGTGAGCCATGCAGTTGGCGCAGCGGGGGTCCTTACCCCGACCGTAGGCGTCCCAGTCAGTGGTCTCCACCAGCTCCTTGTAGGACGACACGTAGCCGTCGCTCATCAGGTAGCACGGCTTCTGCCAGCCGAACAGCGAGTAACTCGGGATACCCCAGGCCGTACACGAAAGATCGCGCTTGCCCTCCAGGAAGTCCAGGAAGATCGGCGAGTGGTTAAGCCGCCACTTCTCGCGCCGGCCGTCACCGAAGACCTTGGCGAACAACTCGCGGGTCTGCGAGACGCCGAGGAAGTGCTCCTGGTCGGGCGCCTTCTCATACGCGTAGGCGGGCGAGAGCTGGATCTGGTCGACCTTGACCTCGTCGTTGAGGTAGGACAGAACGTCGATCACGTCCTGCGGGCTGTCGTTGTTGAAGAAGGTGGAGTTGGTGCCCACCCGGAAGCCGGCTGCCTTGGCCGCGGCGATCGCCTCGATCGCCTCGTCGAACGTGCCCGCCTTCTCCACCACCGTGTCGTGCCGCTCGCGCAGCCCGTCGATGTGGACGATGAAGGTGAAGTAGGGCGACGGTGTGAACTTCGCCATCTTCTTGCGGAGCAACAGCCCGTTAGTGCACAGCAGGACAAACTTCTTGCGGGCGATGAGCTGACGGACGATCTCGTCGAGCTGCGGGTGCATCAGCGGTTCACCACCGGCGATCGCGACCACCGGTGCGCCGCACTCCTCCACCGCGGCCATGGCGTCCTCGACGCTCATCCGCTGCTTGAGTACGGACGCAGGGTGCTGAATCTTGCCGCAACCGGTGCATGACAGATTGCAGGCGAACAACGGCTCAAGTTCGAGAACAAGCGGAAAGTGCTTACGACGCAGCACCTTCTGCTTGGCCAGGTACATCCCGATCCGCAACGAGTACCGCCACTCCACCGCCACGGCAATACCGCCCTTCGGCGTCGACGTCGTGCGGCCGGACGGCCGCTCCATCTCGACAACATACAGGGTGTACGTACAGCTTGTATGTTCGTCGAGAACGTTGGATCGGCCACTTCTCCCCGTCCTACCCGGCCGGCCCCGACCCGCATTGGACATCCGTCACCGCAGGTCAGCGACCTAGTCGGAGTTTTAGACCAGAAATCCGGACGGAGCCGTGTCGGGATCCGGACAGCGGGAAGTAAACGATCACCACAGGGCGACGGCACCGGACCGGCAGGCCCAGCGACCCCCAGCCGCGGCCCGACCAGGCCCGGCCCACGGTGGCGCCACCCGGGCCTGACGGGGACATGCCCGGCAGGCATTGGTCCTGCGTTCCACCGCCGGTCGGCGTTGCGCCGCCGGTGTTGGACGAACGTCACATCGCCCGCCATAAGCTGGACATCGGCCCCAGGCGCGCGCCGTGGTAGCAACGGTCTGGCCTTCGCAACCCCGCCAGGAGTGACGCAGGCCATTCCCAGGCCGCCCAGGTTCGCCAAATCCGCGACATCAGGCCGGGTATGACCGACCCCGCGGCAAACCGAGCGGCGATT
This sequence comes from Protofrankia sp. Cas4, assembly GCF_963555915.1. NCBI lineage: Bacteria > Bacillati > Actinomycetota > Actinomycetes > Frankiales > Frankiaceae > Protofrankia > Protofrankia sp. Cas4. The sequence goes on along the minus strand of NZ_CAUVXL010000066.1, from coordinate 30,699 downwards.
GTGTGTAGACCTGACGGGTGAGTCCCGAACCGGCCAACCAATGGCTGTCCCCGGCGACGCCTAACATCGGCGAAAAAGACAGTGGGCAGCAGCGCGGAGGTCACATGGGGTTGGGCACGCGTTGCAGGCTGAAGGCGGGCGTATGACGCGAAGCGGGCACACGGTCACGCACCTGATCGGCGGGCGGTTCCGGCTGGTCGAACGGCTCGGCTCGGGCGGGATGGGGACGGTCTGGCGGGCCGTCGACACCGGCACCGGTGTCGAACGTGCCCTCAAGGAGATCCGCATTCCTGACAACCTCTCGGCCCAGGACCGCGAACTGCTGATCGAACGTGCCCGCCGCGAAGCGCGCAACGCCGCCCGGCTCGGTGCCCATCCCCATGTGGTCACCGTGTACGACCTGGTCGAGGACCACGGTGCGCAGTGGATCGTGATGGATCTGGTCCCAGGACGTTCGTTGGCGGCGGTGATCGCGCAGGACGGTGCGCTGGACGAGCCCGAGGTCGCCCGGATCGGTATCGCGCTGCTGGACGCGCTCGTGCACGGACACCGCAAAGGAGTTCTGCACCGCGACGTCAAACCGTCGAACGTCCTGATCACCGCTGACGGTACCGTCAAACTCGCGGACTTCGGCGTCGCGGCCTACGAGACCGATCACCGGATCACCGCGGCCGGGGGCGTGGTCGGCACACCCGCCTATATGGCTCCAGAACGTATCCGCGGGGATGAGGCCGGTCCGGCCAGCGATCTTTTCTCGCTCGCGACGACCCTGCTGCATGCGGCGGAAGGCGTCTCCCCGTTTGGTCGGGATACCACCTTCGCGACCATGCACGCGGTCGTCTACGAAGGGCCGAGCGCGCCGATGCGCGCAGCCCGGACCTTTTCGATACTCCAACCGATTCTGGCCAAGGATCCGTCCGCTCGGCCCACGACGGAACGGATTCGCCGCCAACTACAGGCCGTCGTCTCGGCGCCGGCGACAGAACCGCCCGCACGACCGGCCCCGGTTCCGGTAGCCCCACAGGCAGCCCTACCGGACATGCCCCGGGAAGCGCTACCGGTGGCGAGCCCGAACGCCTGGCCGACGTCGAACGCGTTCTACGAGGCACCGACCATGGTTGCCAACGTCACCGGCGTCGCCAACGTCGCCAACGTCGCCGGTGGGACCGCCATCGGCGAGCAGGATGGCGATGACCTCGACACCGTCGGCCTGGAGGTCCTGACCTCCGGAGTGCCGAGGCCACGCCGGCCACGATCACAGCCCGACATCGACCCGGCCACGATCGAACAGCCGGTATGGGTCGGTCCGGACGCGCGGCAGGCCGCGAACGGTTCCGGGAAGGCCGCGCGCCCGGGCAAGGCACGGGCGTCCCGGCGGGGCCTGCTGCTCGCCGCCGTCGCCGTCGCCGGTCTGGGCGCCGGCGCCGGATCGGCGGCCTGGGCTGCCCGCCGGATCGGCCGGCCGGCCACCCCCGCACCACAGACGGTGGACCTGGGTCCGCTCGCGTTCTGGCTCCCGGGAAAGCCCGACGTCGAGTTCGCCGGCTCCTTCATCGCCGACCACAACGGTTATTACCGCCACGCAGGGTTCACCCGTACCGAATTCCATGACGGTGGGTCGCGGGCCCGAACCGTGGTGGCGTCGGTGGCTTCCGGTGCGGCATTCGTCGGGGTTATCGCGCCGGACACCCTTCCGAAGGAAATCGCCAACGGCGCACGGCTGCGGGTAATCGGCACACAGCGACAGAAGTCGCCCTGGGCCATCGTCTCGCTTGCTGACAAGCCGATCAGAACACCGCAGGACATGACCGGTATGAAGATCGGGATGGCGGCGGGCAGCACAGCCGTCTGGACGTCGTTCCTGGCCGCCGTGGGAGTGGCGGAGACGGCCGTCACCCAGGTCATCACGCCCGACCATCTGCGGGCAGTCGCGGAGCGCCAGGTCGACGGGGCACTGTCGTCGGTGATCGACGCCCCGGCTGCCTTCGCCCGCCAGGGCGTCGCCACCTCGACGTTCCTGCTTGCCGACCACGGCTACCAGCTGGTGTCCAACGTGTACGTGGTGAGCGCGGACACGGTGGTCAGGTCGAGGCAGAAGGTCAAGGCGTTCCTGGCCGCCGAAATCCACGGCTGGAAGGACGACCTGGCCGACCCGATGCTCGGCCCGCGGCTATTCGCCGAAGTCTATGCCCGGTCGTCGGGGCTCGACATCGACGAGCAGGTGGCCAGGAACAGGCGACTGAGCACCCTTGTCGAGAGTGCGGACACACATCGCAACGGATTGTTCACGATGACTGACGCCCTGATCGAGGCCAATGTGCGGGTGCTGGCGGACAGCGCCGCCCCCGCCGCCGCCAGAAAGATGTTCGACCTGTCGATCATCCGCGAACTGTATGCCGAGCAGCCCGCACTGATTTGATCATGTACCCAGGCGTCACGGTGCTCAGGGTCACGGTGCTCAGCGTCGCGGTGCGAGCGTGACGCCGAGAGTCCCCGTCACGGTGGCCGGTACCCAGGCGTTGTCGTAGCGGCCGGGGACCAGCCGCCAGCCCGGCCCGGGACCCAACGCGACCAGCACCCCGTCTGCGCGTCGCTCCAGGGGAATGCGCTCCTCCCAGCGCCAGGCCCCGGTGAGGTCCGGCGTCGTCCCCGCGGCCAGGCCGACGGTCAGCTGCGCCGGCAGCACAGCGCCCGCGAAACTGAACTCCTGCACCGAGGTCGGCGGCACCGAGGCCTGCATGGCCGAGCCGCCCACCGGCGATGCCACCGTGACGAGCGCGCGGGCTCCGTCCACGGTCGCGACGACGCTCGCCGCGGTGCCCGCGGCTCCCGTGACGGGCAGCGGGCTGGTCACCGTCTGCTCGCCGATGCGCAGGTAGAACGATGCGTAGCGCATGTTCGCCGGGACCGACGCAGACGCCCGAACCTCGATCTTCTTTCCCTCGACCGGGCGGAGTTCGACGAAGGAGCCCCGGAAACTCCACGGCTTCTCCGCCTCGATCACCTCGTCGGGGCGGAGCTGGTACAGCCGGCGGCCCGGCATCCTCTCGGCGAGCTGCCCGTCGGCCGCGCCGAGGTCGGCCGCGTACAGCACCTGGTCCGACAGGTCCGGGCTGTTGCGTAGAAACTGGTATGGAACCTGTGTGTAGCGGCTCGGCGTCGGTGGGGTGACGATGACGACCGCCGGCCCATCAAAATTGTCCGGGATGAGATCGAGTACGTACCCGTCGACCGCGTTGACATAGCGTTGTACGTTGACCTTCGCGGGCACCCCGACGGCGGTCACAGCCACCAGCGCCAGCCCGCAGACGCCCGCCACCGGGATTGCGACCGGCCGCGGGAGCCGCCCGGGCACCGCCCGCCACAGCAGGCACGCGCCGCTGCCGGCGAGGATGACGACAGGCGACAGCGCCACCATGTGGTAATGCGGACCGAGGCCGTTGCGAAGGCTCGGAACCGCCATGGCACTACCCCACCAGAAGAAGTAGGCGGCGAAGACCCCCAGCGCGGTGATGGCGAGCAGCAGATGCCCGGCGCGCCGCCCCCCCGCCGCAAGGCCCGCGAGGAGCCCGACCCCGGCGAGGACGACCAGCGCCGTCCCACCGAACAGCCAGCCCGGGGCGGCGGCAAGAGTCTCCCGCAGCGCGTCGAGCGCGACATGCCCGGTAAAGGCGAACGTCGGTTCGGACGGCAGCATCCGCCGCTCACCGAAACCGAAGCGGTCCAACGGATCGGAGGCGGCAAGCGGCAACGTCCGCATCGAACCGGTCACGTGCCGGCAGAAGGCGGCCACCGCCACGACGAACGGTAGCCCCCCGAGCCCGACCCACCCGAGGTCCCGCAGCATCGCCGCGACCGGCCGCGGGCGTTGCCCGGCAGTCGCGAACCGGGCCGTCGCGAACCGGGCCCTCACGAACCGGGCCGTCACGAACAGGACCCCTACGACGGCCACCAGCACCGCGTCGAACGGGCGGGCCATGGCGGCGAGGCCGAACGCCGCACCGGCGGCCACCAACGACCGGCGGGCGCCGATGCGGGTGCCACGCAGCAGCGCGGCCATCGCGGCGGTCAGCGCGGCGGCGGTGAACGCATAGGCCATCGGCAGAGCCGTGTGCAGGAGGACCAGCGGCGACAACGCGAGGAAGGCCGCGGATGTGAGTGCTGTCGCCACATCATCGAACAGTTCGCGGGCCAGCCGGTAGGTTGCAACCACCCAGGCTGCGGCCACCAGCGCGGGAGCAAGGACCATCGTCCCGAACAGCAACTGGGACACGGCCAGCATCGCCGGCCACCCGGGCAGGTACTTGGTGAAGACCCGTCCGTTGTGGACGCCGGTCAGCCAGGGGCGGAAGAACGGGTCCACCAGGTTCTGGTCGAGGGTCAGCCGCCCATGCAGCAGCATCCGGGCCTGGAGCACGTAGGCGGCCTCATCCGCGTCACCCGAACCATGGCGGAACAGCGTCTCCTGCAGCACCACGCTCGCGGTGAACGACAACGTGCCGAGGGCGAACACGGCCAGACGCGGCCCGGATACGGACACCGCAAGCCGGGACGCCCGGCCCCGCGACGACGATGCGGGGCCGGGCGTCCCGGAAACCGCACCGGGGAGCTCCTGATAATCGAGCCGCTGCTGATCGCCCCGCTCAGCCAGCACCGTATCGGTCGATACCTGACGCATCGGGTGGACCGTAGCAGGAGTCCTACCGCGCGCTTTTCACCGCATCCGCCCGTTACCGTCCGGAATTGCGGCACAAGCGCCGCGTAGCCGGATAACGCTCCGAACTACCCGGCGCCTGCGCCCGCAGCGTGGTGATCGGCGACGCGTACTACTGGCGACGCGTACTACTTGGGCTGGCGGCGAAGTTCCTTGGGCAGATGGAACGAGATCGTCTCGGTGCCGACCGAACGGACCGCTACCGCTGTCGGGCCGAGGCCGGACAGTGCCCTGGTCAGCTCGTCGACAAGGGTCGGAGGCGCGGACGCCCCCGCGGAGATGCCGATGGTGTCGGCACCGACCAACCACCGCATGTCCACCTCGCCGACGTCACCGACGAGGTAGGCCGGCACACCCTCGCGTTCGGTCACATCGACCAGCCGGCGTGAGTTGGCACTGTTCTGTGAGCCGACGACCAGGACCAGGTCGGCCTCGATGGCGACCCGCCGGATGGCGCTCTGCCGGTTCGAGGTCGCATAGCAGATGTCCGCCGATCCGGGCCCGACCACAGCCGGGAAGCGGTCCCGCAGCGCGTCGACGACTTCCTCGGCCTCGTCCACCGCGAGCGTGGTCTGCATGAGGTAGGTCACCCGCTCGGGATCGTCGACCTCGAGCCTGGCAACGTCCGCGGGCGACTCCACCAACTTGATCTTTCCAGGCGCCTCCCCGAGTGTCCCGTCCACCTCCTCATGCCCGGAATGCCCGATAAGCAGGACAGTGTCCCCGCGCGCGGTGAACCGGCGAGCCTCCGCGTGGACCTTCTCCACCAGTGGACACGTTGCGTCGATCACTGACAGCTCACGGTCGTCGGCCTGCTCCCAGACGGCGGGGGCGACCCCGTGCGCGGAGAAGACCACGGTTGCCCCGGCCGGTACCTCGTCGAGCTCCTCGACGAAGATGGCGCCACGACCGGCAAGATCAGCAACGACGTGGCTGTTGTGGACGATCTGCTTACGCACGTAGACCGGCGACCCGTACATCTCCAGTGCCCGCTCGACAACCTCGATCGCCCGTTCGACTCCGGCGCAGAACGCCCTGGGCTCGGCAAGCAGTACCTGGCGTGATCCGACAGCCGCCGACCAGCGCTCCAGCACCGGTCCGAGGGTCATCATCGTCCGCAGTCCCGCGATCCCCCGGCGAGCCAGGTCAAAACGCCCCAGCGGCTGCTCGTCGGTGTCCACGATGACGCGGACGATCGCCAGCGGCACCCCGCTCGCGCCCGGCGCGATCTGTGCGGACTCCATGTCCACGGCGATCGCCCCGGTCGCCGCCAACTCCGCACGCGCGGTGCCGATCGCCAGCCGCGACACGGATACGACCGGACCGACGTGGACGGTCAGGCCCGCCCGGCGCAGTTCACCGGCCAGCAGGGGCGCGGACGGACAGTGCGCGCTGACCGAACCGTCGGAGGTGCGGACCTCATCAGCCACCACGACGTGCCCGGGCTTCACCCCCGGACCGAGGCCGCCGCCGAGACCGACCAGGGCCACGGCGTCCGCCCGGGCCTCGCGGATGATGCGGGTGGACCGGCTGGCCTGCTCGGGTCCCATTCCGGTCCGGATGAGGATCGTGCCCCCGGGCAGGCCCGAGCGGGCCGCGGCCCATGCCTCCAACCGCAGCGGCGCGGCCACGACCAGCCTGGGCCGACGCCGGACCATGGCGCGCAGGCCCGGCGCGGTGTCCCGGCCCAGATCAACCCCGGCCGGGGCGCCGTCAGCCGTCGACGGGCGGACCGCTGGGGTCCTGATGGTTGACGTGACCGCCGTCGGAGCAGCAGTCGGAGCAACAGCGGTCATGGCGTCTGCCGGCGGTACCTCCGGTACCGGCAAAACCGGCAGAGCCGGCGGTACCGGCAAAACCGGCAGAGCCGGCGGCGTCCGGGATGCCGGGACCGCCGATGGCTTGGACCCTTCGGCGGGACCCGCCGTCCGTGATGTGTCCGGTGCCGAGAAAGTCATGATGCGGACCCGCCGCTCAGGTATCGGCCGAGCGCGGTCAGCGGGAAACTCAGCCGATACAGGTGGTAGTTGATCGAAAAATCCCCGGGGAAACCGGTGCCCGTGTGGTGCGGCTCGTCCCAGGTTCCGTCCGGCCGCTGGGTGTCGACCAGCCACTGCACCCCCCGTTCGACCGCCGGGGACGCCGGATCGGCGGCGAGGAGCGCGAGTAGCGCCCACGCCGTCTGGGACGCGGTGGGCTCACCGCGGCCGATCCAGGCGTCATCGGTGTAGGAACGAAAGTCCTCGCCCCAGGCACCGTCAGGTCTTTGATGCTCGACCAGCCACTGGACGGCCCGGATGATCGCCGGATGGTCGGCGGACACCCCCGCGTCGATCAGAGCTGGGACGACCGCGCCGGTGCCGTAGATGTGGTTGACACCCCAGCGGCCGAACCACGACCCACCCGGTTCCTGGTCGGCCAGCAACCAGCCCACCGCCCGTTCGGTGATGGGGTTGCGCGCCTGGCCCACTTCGGCGAGCATTTCTACTATATGAGCCGTCACATCCGCGGACGGCGGGTCGATCACCTCGCCGAAGTCACAGAAAGGCAGCTTCGTGGGAAGGGTCCTGGTGTTGTCGGCGTCGAAGGCCCCCCATGCACCGTTGGCCGAGCGCATCCCGATGGCCCAGTCCACGCCGCGGCGTTCGGCCGCCCGGAGCCGGGCCGCGAGCCCGGGGTCCACCGCGTCGATTCCGCCTGTCTGACTCCCGTCGACGCCACCGTGGGGTTTCAACAGACGACGGATGGCCAGCACGACCTCGGCGGTGTCGTCGACGTCGGGATACCCGTCGTTGTCGAACTCGAACGCCCAGCCGCCAGGGGCCAATGCTGGACGTTTGACCGCCCAGTCACCGGTGAGCGTGACCTCCTCGTCCGCCAGCCACCGGGCCGCGCGCACCATGGCGGGGTGGTCGGCGGCAAGGCCCGCGTCACGCAGGGCGACGACAGCGAGCGCGGTGTCCCAGACCGGGGACTGACAGCACTCCAACCGGCGGACCATCCCCGCGGGGGTCCGCTCCCGGATCGTGTAGCGCTCCAGGCCACGTAGCCCGGTCGCGATCACCGGATGGTTCATGGGGTAGCCGAGCAGCGTCAGCGCCATGATCGAGAAAACCCACGGAGGCTGGATGCCGCCCCAGCAACCGTCGGCCTCCTGCCGAGCGATGATCCATTCGGCGGCCCGGCGCATCGCGTGCCGACGGATCATCTTCAGCGGACGGCGCTCGTACCGGTGCAGCACCGCGTCCAGGCGCTGGAACGCGCCCGTCCACGAGCGCAGCGGTGCCGGCGGCTGGGCCGGGAACTCGACCTTGAGCTCATCGATCCCGAATCCGAGCGAGCGCTTCGGCCGAAACGTCCCGATGATCGTCAGCGGAACGATCGACTGCCGGGCCCAGCAGCCGAAGTCGTACACGTTGAGCGGGAACCACGACGGCAGCAGCACGAGCTCGGGCGGCATCACCGGCAGGTCGTCCCAGGACCACTCGCCGAACATCGCCAGCCAGATCCGGGTGAACACCCGGGTGGCGGCGGGACCGCCGTTCTCCCGGACGTAAGCCGCGGCAGCCCGCATGTGCGGGGCGTCCGGGCTGTCCCCAGCGAGCCGCAACGCGACGTACCCCTCAAGAGTCGTGCTGAGATCCGGCGGGCCGCCGTAGTAGGTCGCCCAGGTGCCGTTCTCGGTCTGCCTCGAACGGATCCAGCGGGCGGCCTCCTCGAGCACATCCGGAGTGAGGATGCCCATGAAGACGCGGAACAGAAGGTCTGCCGCCTCGATCGTGATATTGGTCTCGAGTTCGCCCTTCCACCAGCCCTGGTCGGACTGCAGCGACAGCAGGTGGTCTCGGGCCCGGACGGCGGCTGCCGTCACCGTGTCGGAGGAGACTTGGGATTGCCGGTAGTCGGTGGTCGAGCTCATCAGCGGCTCCCGTCCACATGTCGGTCCCGGTGCGGTATGAACTCCCGGTCCAGTACGAACAGCAGTGTCACAGCACACTCACCGATCCCGTTCGGTAACAAAACGGGCAAGGGCGAGCAGTTCGGCTTCAACCAGCGACGGCAGGGCCAATGACGCCAGCAGCTCGGCGCACGCTTCGAGCTGGCGGTCGGCCTCAGCCGTGGTCCACTCCCGCCCACCAGCGCGTTCGACCAACTCGGCGGCGCGATGCAGGTCGCCTTCGGAAAGTTCCCCGGTGGAGGCGAGGAAGGCGCGCAGCTCGTCGGCTTCGGAGCCACCGGCCTCCAGCGCCACCACGACCGGGACCGACTTCTTGCGCGAGCGCAGGTCCGACAGGACCGGCTTGCCGGTCACCGCAGGGTCACCCCAGATACCGAGCAGGTCATCCACCAGTTGGAAGGCGGTTCCCAGCCGTGACCCGAACTCGGCGAGGCCGTCGACGAGTCGGGCCGGGCCGTCCGCCAGCACCGCGCCGATCGCGGCCGAGCAGGACAGCAGGGCACCGGTCTTGCCGTCCTCCATCATCAGCGTGTCCGCGACGGTGATGTCGTTGCGGGTTTCGAAGTGCAGGTCCTCGGCCTGACCCCGGACGAGGTCCTGGACGCCCGCCCCGAGCATCACCGCGGCGCGGCGACCGGCATCCCGGTCGACCTCGAGCAGCACCTGGGTGGCCAGCCCCAACAGGGCGTCGCCGGCGAGGATCGCACCGTCCGCGCCGAACACCGTCCAGGCCGTGGGTCGGTGCCGGCGCTCGGTGTCGCCGTCCATGAGATCGTCGTGCAGCAGCGAGAAGTCGTGGACGAGCTCGACGGCGACCGCGCCGGGGAGCCCGACCTCGACAGCGGCGCCGGCCGCCTCGGCCGAGAGCAGTGCCAGTGCCGGACGCAGCAGCTTTCCGCCGCTGCCCGCGAGCGGGTTACCTTCCGCGTCGATCCAGCCGCGGTGGTAGGCAACCACGCGACGCAGCCGGGGATGCAGCCGGTCGACAGTGGCGCGAAGCGCCGGCACTGCCAGAGTCCGGCCCCGCTCGATCGCATCGGGAACCACAGTGGTCATGCCGGAAATCTCCCTGTCGGTGACGCCGCCGAAGGCGTGGTCGTGGTTGAAGTTGAGGTTGAGGTTGAGGTTGATCGCTCGGATGGTGTCGGAAGCGGTGTAAGTGGCGGGGTGGCGGTCAGTGCCGGCTGGGCGCCTGGAGTGCCCGCCGTCCCGGGGGTCGATGATCCCGACGGGTTAGAAGACGACGGTCCCTCGTCCGGGACGTTGGTCTCAGGCATCCGGGATGATTGTGACGTTTTGCACGAATTACCCGATGACGATCCGCATCCCCCCGCACGCGTTGGAGCACCGCCAGGCGCGTCGACCACAGGGAGCAACCTGCGGGCCGGGCCGGGCGAAGGCGGACCGGACCGCCAGCCCCCCAGCGCCACCTTCGCGGCGGCCAGGCCGCTGCGGACGGCGCCCTCCATGGTCGCGGGCCAGCCTGTGTCGGTCCACGCGCCGGCCAACGCGAGTCCCGGCAACGCCGTGGCCGGGCCAGGACGCAGCGCGTGGGTGCCAGGCGCCTGGCGGAACGTTGCCGTGCGCTCGCGGGTCACGAACACCTCGATCGCCTCGGCGCCTCGCGCGGCCGGCAGCAGCCGGCGCATCTCCTCGACGAAGATGCCGCGAATCTCACTCGCCGGCCGGTCGATCCACTCGTCCGCCGCTGACAGGGAAATCGCCAGATACTGCGTACCCGTACCCGTACCCGTACCCGAAGGGCCGGCCGGCCCGGACCCTTGCGCGGAACCCGCGTCAGGCCCTGCCACGGCCGAGGACGCGACGGCCCCGCTCGACGCGGTGATCCCGCTCGACGCGATACTCCGGCTCGACGCGGTGCGGTCGAAGACCCACTGGACCGGGGATCCGACCACGGCGAGGAACGGGCCCTCCAACACCTTGCGGTCATAGACCATGTGGACGTTGACGATCGGCGCGGAGCCGAGCTCGACGAAGCGCTCCTGGCCCTCGACCGCGCCGGCCGGCAGCAGCGCGGCGGCCGCCGGTGGGGGCACCGCGAGGATCACGGAATCGGCCTCGATGGAGCCACTGTCGGTGACCACACGCCAACCAGTCGCTGTTTTCGTCAGCTCACGAACCTTCACGCCGGTACGGACATCCGCCCCGAGGTCGGCGAGCTCCGAGGCAGCGGCGTCGCCGTGAAGCCGCTGGAGCGGGACGTCAGCCCAGCCGATGTCCCCGGCGTCCGCCCGTTCGAGCAGACCGGTACGCACAACCGTGGCGGCGAGACCGAGCGACGCCGAGTCCGCCGGGGCGTTGAGGGTCGCGACGGTCAAGAGCTCCCACAGCGCCTCGATGGCTGCCGGGGACTGGCCCTGGCCGGCCAGCCAGCTACCGAACGAGGCACCGTCGACCTCGGGTCGGTTCGGGTCGAGCCGACCGAGCCGGTAGGCCGCGAGCGCCGCCCGTAGCCGCTGACCGATCGGGAACGCCCGGTATCCCAGCAGCGCCGGGGTCAGATGCAGCGGCGCCGGCCACGGGATGCGGGTGCGCCGCAGCCGGGCACGTGTACCGGACCCGGCAAGCAGCACCGGGACGTCCAGTCGGTCCTGCAGCGTCGTCAGGTGCTCGACCCCGAGCCGACGCAGGAACGCCCGGTAGGCCGTGCAGCAGCGCATGAAGACGTGCTGGCCGGTGTCGACCCACCTGCCGTCCCGGGCGAATGAGGAGGTCGCCCCGCCCAGGCGCGGCCGTGCCTCCAGCACGGTCACCTCGGCACCGGCGTCAGCGGCGACCAGGGCCGCTGACAGGCCGGCCAGACCGCCGCCGATCACGACAAGTCGGTGTCCCCCCTGGCCAGGGGTGCCGGGGCCGGGCAGGGGCGTCGTGGGCAGGCTCATCCGACCGACACCTCCGGACGGCCGGCCAGGCTGCGGGCGGCGACCACGACCTTCTCCCACCCGGGCAGCGAGAGCCGTTCCGCCAGGACGGGGGTCGGGTCCATCCTGATCCGGCGGTTGAGTCGCAGGTAGATCCCGGCCATCGCGCCGCAGCAGGCGGCGCTGCGACGGTCGAGCATGCCCAGGAGCTTCAGGCCCCGCCCGTACCACTCGTCGGCGCGTTGTGCGCAGTCGCGCAGATATCCGACGAGTGCGTCGGATGGACCGCCGAGCTGACCATCTGGGCCCAGCACGAGAGTGATGCCGGCCTTGTCGAGCTCGGCCCGTGGCAGATAGATCCGGCCGGTGATCAGGTCCTCCCGGACATCTCGCAGAATGTTGGTCTGCTGCAGGGCAATCCCGAGTTCGTCGGCGACCGTGGGGGCATTGGAGTTCGCGTGCGCCGCCTCGGTGCCGAAGATTCCCAGCGACAGCCGCCCGATGGTGCCGGCCACCCGCCGACAGTATCCGACAAGATCGTCAAAAGTTTCGTACGTCACCCCCCGCAGGTCCATCTCGACGCCGTCGATCAGCTCGCTGAAAGCGTCGACCGGGATGGGGAAGCGCCGGCACGCGTCACTGAGCGCGACCAGAACCGGATCCGTGCTGGACGTGCCGAGGGCCAGGATGTCGGCCCGGGCCGCGGCCAGGCGAACGACCTTCTCGGCCAGGGGCAGGTCACCGTCGCCGATGTCGTCAAGCCTGCGGGCGAAGGCGTACACGGCGGAAAGGGCTGCCCGCTTTTCTGCCGGGAGCAGTCGGATGCCGTAGGAGAAGTTACGCGCGGCCTCCCGGGTGAGGCTCTCACACGATGCATACGCTTCGGTGACTGTGGGCGACCACAGCGGCCCGTTGACGGTCATTCGCCACCTCCGTGCCCACTGGGCTTCGCGATGATCCCGCCGCCGGTGACCAGTGGGGGGAGCCCGGACCGGGCCGCGCGGGCGGCCCGGCGGTGCGACGGTGCGGCCGACCCGAGTGCCACAGCCGCGCCGTACCGGGCGATGCGGGCCTTCGGCGCGGTGGGGGCACCGCGCAGGACGTCGAAACGGGCCCGCGCGATCGCGTCCAAGGCGGCGCGACCGCCGCCGACGAAACCCGCGAGGACAAACCGCAGCCGACCGTTCACCCGCCCGACCAGCGGGGTGCCCTCGTCAAGGATGCGGCGCGCGCGCAGGACCTGAAAAGCCATCAGGTCCCGTACCGCGGGCCCGGCGCTGGGACGCGCCAGATCCTCCTCGCGCACCCCGAAGTTGGCGAGATCTTCGCGGGGCAGGTAGATCCGCCCCGCCGCGAAGTCCTCGGCCACGTCCTGACAGTGCTCCACGATCTGGAGCGCCGTACACACCCGGTCTGACAGGGCGACCCGGTCGGGCGTGTCGACCCCGAAGATTCCCAGCACCATGCGGCCGACCGGATCCGCGGACAGAGTGCAATAACGCAGCAGATCGTCGAAGGTGTCGTAACGGGTGACGAGCTGGTCCTGCCGGTTGGCCGCCACGAGGCGGTGGAACGGCTCGGGATCCAGAGCGCACTCCCGAACGGTCGGCACCAGCGCCTGGTTGATCGGGAAGGTCGGCATGCCCGCCCAGACCTTCTCAAGATCAACTTCGAGAGCGTCGAGCAGGGCGAGCCGGTCGCCGGTCGCCTCGTCTCCGATGTCGTCGACGAGCCGGGCGAATCCGTAGATGGCAAACAGGTGCTGCCGCTGCCGAGCCGGAAGAATCAGCGGAGACACGGTGAAGTTCTCAGCGGAAGCCGCCCGCAGCACATCCTGGGGCGAGGAATGCAGGGCCACCCCCGGCAGCGGCGCACCGGATGCTCCCGTCGGCCCGCCTGGCAGTGGGCCGATCTTTGCGTCGCTAGCAGTCATGCGCCTCCCCCTCGTCAGCGGTTGGGCCTGACGCGAACCGCCGGAGCAACCCGGCGGCGCGCTCGAACCGGTCAATTTTCTTGATCCATCGGGCCTCCGACCGCACCGCAACGGCGCTGAGCGCGTCGCCGTCGGCCGGTAGGACCCTCACAGCCGCCGCGTTCGGTGGCCACCGGCGCGACGTCGTCCAGCCAGTGATCCCCCGCCGGTCGCGTGGCCGATGAGCAGGGTCCGTCCCGGTGCCGGGGGGCCGACCCACGCCCCGGACAACTTACGGTAGCGATGCACCTACCCGAAGACACTCGCCAGCCGCCGGTAGAGCGGCGGCGCGGCTCCGTGTACCCGGGCGGCAAGGGACAACCACCGTGGAACCCACACCTCGGCCTGCCCGCGTCCAGCTGCGAACAGCATGCGTTCAGCGACGAGGCGGGCCGGCTGCGGACGTGGCCACTTTCGGACGTACGGCGCTCCACGGCGGTGGAAGAAAGGTGTGTCAACCGCTCCGGGGAAGCACAGAGTAACCGAAACGCCCCGGCCGGAAACCTCGGAACGCAGCGCGTTCGCGAACCCGACCAGCGCCGCCTTGGTCGCCGAGTACGCAACCTCACCACGGACACCAAGCGCGCCGGCAATACTTCCGACCAGGAGGATGCGCCCGTGCCCGCGCTCGAGCATGGCCGGGAGCACCGAGCGGACCAGTGCCATCGGCGACAGCACGTTGATCGCCACCAACTCGGCGAGAGTTTCGTGGGAAAGCTGGTCGTAGGGTCCCGCGCAACCGAGACCGGCCGCGCACACCAGCAGGTCCAGGTCACCGAGGAGATCCTCGCCACGGCGGGCCACGGTGGCCTCGGATCCCGGGACCGACAGGTCCACGGCAATCCGGTGGCCCTCTGTCGATGCCGCAACCTCGTCAAGCGCCACGCCGTTACGACCGACCAGCAGGACCTGACAGTTCATCGCGGCCAGAAGCAGCGCAGCCTCCCTGCCGATGCCGCTGCTGGCGCCGGTGACGATCGCAGTCTTGGGCGGCCACCCCCGGCTGCCCCCGAAACGGGACGGCTCGGCGACAACGTGCAAACGGCTGTCCGGAACAGTGGGACGGGCCGGTGTGTGCACAACAAAACCCTCCGGTCGCGCGGTGGTCGCCTCCTCCCGGGATGGGAGACGGTCGCGGTCAGGCCTTCGGAACCTGGGTGTCGACAGCGCTGGCGACAAACGGTCGGCCACGTTCGGCCTAGCCCTATTTCATCGCCCCACGGCCGGAACGTCCATCGTCAGCTGGACGACACCAGGCCGAAAGCCTTGTCGGACCCGTCACGTCACCGACGGATCCACACTGCAAGCACTACATGGCATCCCGTCGGCATTCACCCAAAATAGGATTGTCGCTTTGTAGGTCTTCTCACATCGGAACATCGATTTTGCATCACCGACACGCCGCCGCACTATAGGGCCAAAGGCTGCGCGATCATGGTTTTTCGCGCCGCCGGAGGCCAAGGCCCCTGGATAACTGGATGTGACTAGTCGAATTCGATCATGTCCCCTGGACGCGTGCCGGCGTTTCTGAAGGTACCCTCCGGCGCTTCGACGGCTTCGGTGTAGGCCGAGTCGGCACGATAGATCTCGCAACGTTGTGAGTCGACCTCGGAACACGGTGTCATCTCACGAACCGTGACAACCCGCCCCGACCTGACGAAGGCGATCGACAGGGGCAGCAACGTCCGGTACATGTAAAAGCCGTCCGAGGCCTCACCGTTGAAGACGAAGAGCATCCCGGTCCCGGCGGGCAGCGACGTACGGCCCATGAGGCCACGCGCACGCAGCGTCGGCGTGTCCGCGACCTCCGCGGTGAGGGTCACCGTGCCGACCCGTACCTTCCGTGTCGCCATCTGCCCGCCGTGCGCGTCGGAAACCCGCGCCGTGGTCAGGCAGGCGGCTGTGCCGGCAAGCGGCACGGCTACCAGGGCGAGCACGTAACGTGACCGAAGCACTATCCGGACGTTACTCCACCAGTGCCGAAAGGTCACCCGTGACGCCGCGCCCCGGTCGCAGAACGCCGTCCGCCGGCCGCTCTTAGCAACCGAGCGCGGCGAGGGCGGCTTCGACGACCTCCCGCCGGACGTCGTCAGGAACCAGCGGCTCGGTGACGTCGTCACCAACCGACACCGAATGCGTCCCCCCTTTGCCCGTCGCGCCGGTCGGGCCGGCACCGGCATGCGCCAGAGCTCGCCGTGCCAGCGCGGTCCCGAGGATACCGGCCTGCACGCACCCCACGGCACAACGCGCCCGCAGGAGCCGTAACGGAGTGGGATCAGGACCAGCGAGAGCAGTCACAATCGCATCCTGGTGAGATGCGATGTCACCCTTACCGATCTGTCGATGGATCACCGACGGATCGTTGACGAAGGCGAACAGCACAGCACCCGGCCCTGCCATCGCCTCGACCAGACTCTCAATGATCGTCCGCGCCGAAGCCGGCGGATCAACGCGCGAGAGATCCCTCACATGACCGAACGCCTCTACGAACGGCTGCACTACTGCGTCCAGAATCATGTCCTTGGACGCGAAGTGGTAGTAGAGAGCGGCTTTCGTCATACTGAGCCGCTCCGCAATGTCACGAATCGATGTCCCAGCGTAGCCTTGCTCGTTGAAGAGCTGCACAGCGACAGCGAGAATCCGGTCGCGCGTGTCCACCGCGTTAGCGCGCGGTGCACGGCCGGACATCGTCGCCCCACACCCCTCTCACCGGGAGGTCGGTAGCGAAGAACCTATACCCTCGCCCCATGCAGATCCACGTCTACTGACCGTTCGGTAAACTACCCCGACCGACCGATCGTTCAGAGCGCCCGTCAGCAGGGGCGGCGGACCAGCAAGCGGAGATCCAAGCGGAGGAGACCGAGGCCGCGGGCCGGGGATCGCCGCGTGGGCGCCGCCTGCCCGAAGCTCCTGTTGCCGGTCGCACGTCCAGACCTGCAGGGCCTGCGAGCGCGCGAAAAGAACCACGATCGCGCGCTCTCCGACCACGCATCCAGACCCACCGGGCCTGCGAGCGCGCGAAAAGAACCACGATCGCGCGCTCTCCGACCGCACGTTGACCCTGACCCGTCCATCGGCCCAGACCGGGGGGAAACCCGTGGCATCGCTCGCGCGTTGGTGCTTCCGTCACCGCTGGATCGTCCTACTCTTGTGGTTTGGCGCCCTGCTCGGATTCGGTGGGGCCGCCTATGCCGCCGGTACGGACTACAAGAACAACTTCTCACTCCCCGGAACCGAGTCGCAGCAGGCTATCGACCTGCTCAAACGGGAGTTCCCCGCCGCATCCGGCGAGACCACCAGCGTCGTGCTGCACGCCCGCTCCGGCACCCTCTACAACCCTGTCGTCGAAGCGGACGCCACGGCGATGCTCCAGCGGGTTGCCGACCTCCCCCGTGTCGTCGACGTGACAAGCCCGTTCGAGCCGCGGGGCGCGGAGCAGTTCACCAGGGATGGAACAACGGCATTCGCCACCGTCGCGCTGGACGACCAGGCGGTTGAGATCCCCCGCGACGAGCTCAAGGCGATCATAGACACCGCCCGCGCGGCCGATGGCGGGGCGCTCCAGGTGGAACTGTCCGGCACCGCGGTGTCCATTGTGGAACAGCCGCAGCAGAACACGAGCGAACTACTCGGCGTCGTAGCCGCTGCGATCATCCTGTTCATCGCGTTCGGGACCCTGCTTGCGATGACGCTGCCCCTGGTGGCCGCGGTCATCGCCCTCGGCGTCGGGATGGCCTGCATCGGCCTGGTGTCCCATGTGATGTCCATCGCCCAGTTCGGACCGACGCTGGCGACCCTGATCGGCCTGGGCGTGGGCATCGACTACGCCCTGTTCATCGTCAACCGGCACCGTATCGGCCTACGAGCGGGCAAGACGCCGGAGGAAGCAGCCGTCACCGCGATCAACACGTCCGGCCGGGCCGTCCTGTTCGCGGGGCTCACCGTGTGCATCGCCCTGCTCGGTATGTACGCCCTCGGTGTGACGTTCCTCTACGGCGTCGCGATCTCCGCGACCCTCACCGTCTCGCTGACCATGGCCACCGCGGTGACCCTGTTGCCAGCGCTGCTCAGCTTCTACGGGATGAAGGTGCTCGGTCGGGCCGAACGCGTCCAGCTCACCCACAAGGGCCCGGAACCCGCCCATCCGTCCGGATTCTGGTGGCGTTCGGCACGGCGGATCGAACGGCGCCCGGCCATGTACGCGACGGTGTCCGCCATTCTGATTCTGATCACTGCGCTGCCGTTCTTCGCCCTCCGGCTCGGTAGCGGCGACGAGGGCAACGGCTCGCCGTCGCGGACCTCCCGACGCGCATATGATCTTCTCGCCAGCGGATTCGGGCCGGGCTTCAACGGCCCGTTCACCCTCGTCGCCGCGATCCACTCCCCCGCTGACACGAATGCTCTCGAGGCGGTCGTGACCGCACTGCGTACCGTGCCCGGTATCGCGTTCGTCACCCCACCGCGATCGAGCCCCAACGGTGAGGCCGCGACGGTGGCGGTGTTCCCGACGACCAGCCCACAGGACGCACAAACCGCGGCGTTGCTCAAGCGACTACGGGGAACGATCATCCCGCAGGCGACCGAGGGCAGCGCCCTGGACGTCAAGGTGGGTGGCACGACCGCGACCTTCCAGGACTTCTCCGACGTGCTGACGAGCAAACTCCCGTTGTTCATCGGCGTGGTCGTGGCCCTGGCCTTCAGCCTGCTCGTGGCGGTGTTCCGTAGTGTCATCGTCCCGCTGACCGCATCGGTGATGAACCTGCTGGCGGTCGGCTCGGCGTTCGGTGTCATCGTCGCGATCTTCCAGTGGGGATGGTTCGCGGGGATCGTCGGGGTCAAGGGCGGGCCGATAGAGCCGTTCCTGCCGGTGATGCTGTTCGCCATCCTGTTCGGCTTGTCCATGGACTACGAGGTGTTCCTGGTGAGCCGGATGCACGAGGAGTGGCTGGTCCGGCGGGACAACCGGATCGCGGTCTCCCTCGGCCAGGCCGAGACGGGACGGGTGATCACGGCCGCGGGCGCCATCATGACGGTGGTCTTCGCGTCCTTCACCCTCGCGGACGACCGAGTGATCAAACTGTTCGGCATGGGACTCGCGGTGGCCGTACTGATCGACGCCTTCGTCGTCCGCGCCCTGCTCGTGCCGGCGCTCATGCACCTGTTCGGGAAGGCGAACTGGTGGCTGCCACGCTGGCTGGATCACCTACTGCCGAGCGTGTCCGTGGAGGCACCCGAAGAGATCGAGGAAATTCGCAACACGCCGGTACCCGCCGAGGTCATCACGCCGGCGGACGAGGACACCGGCGCGGACCAGCCAGCTGCTTCCACGCGCGTTCCACCGACCTGGCGAGCTGACAATCACGCCTGAGAGCGCCCGGCAACAGGGGCACGGCATCGCCGGTTGGTGGGGTGCCACGGGGGCACCCCGCAGCGGCGCGGAGTGCCCCCGTGGTGGCGGTCCGAGGAGGCGGTGTGATCATCTCATCGGACGGCCGGGTCACACCAGGTCTGGCGCACGGCGGTAGCCGCAACTCGGCGTGAACCGAGCGCTACCGATCATGTTCGGCGCAAACACGACCAGGGCACCGTAAGCCGGCATGAGCGGTGTCGGCGCGACGTTTGCCTGATCGCGGACCATGGTGGACAAAGTGATTACCCCCGCCGTTGGTCGATCTTCTGACGCACACCCTACAGACACTTAGAGTGTTGATAACAACACTCTAAGTAGTCGGAGTGTCGCCACGAACAACGGCACCCTAGGATCAGGCGCTCGATCAGGGGTGATCGAACAGCCGGTCAGGCCAGCAGATCGAGGTCGGCCACGGTGATGTGACCAGCGGCCAGCACCCACTCGCCGAGCCGGACGATGTAGTCCGGCAGCCGCCGCGAAGCGGGACCAGGCTCATCGCGAAGCAGTCCCGGGATCCCCTGCCCGGCGAGGTTGCTCCGGACTGTGGCCAAGCGCGAGCGGACGTAGTTGTCGTCGCGGTTGACCCGGCGGGCAATCTCCCGGTAAGTGGCGAACGACGCATGGTTGTCGCCCGTGCGCAGGCGAGGTTCGCACAACGCGACCAGCAGCAGGCGTTCGGTCTGGGTGAGCCGGACGGAAAGCTGCATCGTGTCCTGCTCCCGATGTACCGGCTGGCGGCGATAGTGCACCACGCCGATCTCATGGCGCTGACCATCCGCGCCGACTGCGACGATCTGGAACTCGGCGAGACCGGCCGAGACCGCCGTCGCCGGGGACAGGATGCGATGGGTGTCCCCGTCCGCGGTCAGCACCAGGAGTGGATGCCGACCGGTGTTACCGATGACAATCGCGCCTTCACTTTCGGCCAGAGTTCCAGCACGGCGGGACACCATCAGGTCCTGCGGGTCGGCCCCGAACGGGATGTCGCAGCCGGCGCGGCCGAAGGTCAATCGACGGCCTGACCCCAGCGCCCACCTCCGCCCGCTGGCGGTGATCCTCGCGACGACGACCGCCGGCGGTGCCGCATCCGGTACCCCTCTTGCGACCATGCGTTCCCGCCGCCCCTTTCATGCCAACCACCCGATGAGCGTAACTGTGAAAAGGCCTGCCGGCTGTCATCTGCAGGTCGCGGGCCCGGGCGAATCCGCGCAGGTCAACCGGGGTCGCGCTGCCCCCTTCGCGCCCCGGGGACTGCGGCCTCCGGCGATGCGCCAGAACCACGACCGCATCGCCTTTGACCCGTTCAGCAGGGGAGCACCCCTGCTCCGGTGCGGGGGCGCTCTGTTCGGACGTTTGCGGGTCCGGAAGGATCTGTTTTGCGCCCACCGGTAGAGCACGATCGGATACCGCGGGCGCACCTCGGCTGGGGGGCCGAGGTGGGGGGTGGAACTGGGGGAGAAGAGATAGCCGGAAACCGGCGGGCTGGCGACGGAGGGGGTCGCCAGCCCGCCGGTGCACCACCTGCTCGCGGCTGCCTGTGCGGTTTGAACGGCCGCGACCACGACAGGCCCCAGGGTCTGCCCGAGGGGTTCATACCGATTCGCCCCTTTTCCACCGTACGACATCGGATACCTGCCCTGATATGGGCACATCTCACGCCGTTCACGACGCGACCGGCGTCGCCACCTTAGTGCTCGCCGCCAGCCACTTTGCCAGGCGCGGTCCAGACCAGTCGCGGGTCACCCAGGTGACCAGGTGGGCTGCCGGCTGTGAACGCATCCGCCCGCGGCATGCGGTCACACATCCGGGGTACCACCTAGTCGGTCAAAGGGTAGGCCAACGGTCGCGTGATCATACTTCCATACGCGCGCCCGGTGGCCCCGAGTAGTCGAGAGCGCTCGCGGTGGTCGGCGGCACGGCACGCACCACTGGTCGCCGCGGGTCCGCAGATCTGGTCAGGCTATCTGGCCAGAAGGAGAGGGGATCCGCATGACTACCGCACATCAGATCATGCACCGGGACGCCGAGTGCATCGGTGAGACCGAGACTCTAGTGGACGCCGCCCGCAGGATGCGGGACCTCGGCGTGGGCTCGCTGCCGATCTGCGGCGAGGACAACAAGCTTCGTGGGATCATTACCGACCGCGACATCGTGATCAAATGTCTCGCTGAGGGAAAGGACCCCCTGACAACGCGGGCCAGGGATCTGGCGCAGGGCCGGCCGTTCTACACCGACGCGAACGCCGACCTTGATGACGTCATGCGCCAGATGATGGACCACCGGATCAAGCGTCTTCCCGTGATCGAGAACAACCAGCTGGTAGGCATGATCAGCGAGGCCGACCTGGCGAGAAACCTCCCCGAGGACAAGCTGGGCCAACTCGTGGAGGCCATCAAGTCCGGCCCCGCCGATCGCCTTACCTGACCTCGTCTTACCTGACGTCGCCTCATCTGACGTCACTGTTCGGGCCAGGCGATGCGCGAAAGCAGCTCCCCGCTCGTATCATTCGGCCTGGACGGGCGGGGAACTCAGGAAACCGGGAACGAATCCGGATCCACACTGCTGGTGCTGGCGTTGCCGCCGACGCTCTTGTACAGCGTCAGGGTGAAGGTCGTGTACTGAGTCTGCGTTGAGTAGTACTTCGTCTGGTATGACAACGGCTGGTCGAACTTGCTGAAGTCGCAGTCCCGGGTGAAGCGGGAAGCGGCAGCCTCCCAGTCCGTACCGGTGGTGAAGAACACGTCGAACGTCCCGTCCGGAATGCCATAGGCGGTCACCGTGGCACCAGCCCGGACGTAGATGTTCCGGATCAGCGTTCCACCCCCGGTCAGCTTGATCACCGCATCGGTCGTGGCCGCCTTGATGGTCAGCTTACCCAGACCGCCACGCTTTCCCGGGCCGAGACTGCCGTTGACAGGTTGGCGGTTGAGGTCCGGCTGGGCGGCCGGCATGAACGTCCCGACCTTGTACGACTGCGCGGGATCAGCAGACGCGATCGCGGCCGCGGCCGCGCGCAGCACCCGCGCGCCGTCACCGCTGGCAGCCCTCGGCATGCCAGCGCCGCCGGTGCACAGTGTGTGGTCACGGGCATCGCCGGCCAGGTTCAAAAGATCACTCTTCAACGCCGACAACGCAGCGACAAGATCCTGATGGGCGGACGCGACGTTGGCCGGGGGTCGGATCCGCGACAGCGTCAGGCCCTGGGTTCCCAGCTCGCCCGCGGCGCTCTTGAACGCGTTGGACAGGGCAGCCGGCGTACCGCTGAGAAAGACGGCCGAAAACCGAGGGGCAAGTGCAGAGTCCAGCACCGAGAGGGCAGTCTGATATTCGCCTGACGTGATCGTGGTGGGAGTCGGGCTGGGTGTCGGGGTCGGGGTCGGGGTGGCTATCGGTGATGACGCGCGGCTGGTCGGGGACGTCGGCTGAGGCAACCCGTCCCGGCTACCGCCTCCGCCGCAGGATGTGGCTAAGCCGCCGGCGACCAAGGCGAGTACGCCGCCGCACATGACGAGCAGTCGACTACGCAGAAAGATCATGCCCGACACTCCATCGAGTCGAAACGACCTATGACGTTCAGTGTAGGACAGACCGCTCGCCGTGTACATTGAAACAGGGCTATTGCGTCGTGGACGGTACTCTTATACGATGATTCCGCTGTCGCGGATTCGCCGGATGTTTTTCTCGTAGAACAGCTCGTAGGCGGCTATCTCATCGGTCAGCATCTCGACGTCAAGCTCTCCGCGATGATCACGCCGCAGCTGCTCCGTGTCGACAACCGCACGGTAGACAAAGGTCGCGTTGCCCTCCAGCCGCGGGATCTGGGAACCGTCCGGACCAGACGTGACACGGCACACCGAGCTGCCACCCGGATTACGGACCACGACCGCCTCGTCCGCAGAGACATGACCGAGCCTGGAATACACCATGCGTGACGCGACCACCCCGGACCCACATGAAGGGGTCAGCCCGGCTCCCCGCTCGAAAGTGCGGACGAAGATTTCCCGCGGCCCCGAGAGCCGGCATATGAACGACACGTTGGCACCGGCCGGGAGAACCCGCGGTATTTTCGCCGCCGCGCCGCCCACGGCCACCAGCTCGCCCTCGTCATACTCGTCGACAATCGCGACGAGGTGCGAATTGGGAACGGCGACACCGGTGAAGCGCAGCCGCGGATGCAACTCCGCGATCGTGGTGTCGACGTGCTCGGCGCCTGGGCTGACGATCGGGACGTCCGCGGCCCGGAATGTCACCGGGGGAAGCTCTACCGCCACGGCGGGGACGCCGGCAGCAACGTCCTCGATCCGTTCAACCCGGAACCGGCCGCCGCCCGTCGACACGTCCACGATCTCGACACCTCGACGTTCGAGGATGAGTCGACCAACACATCGCAGACCGTTACCGCATAGTTTGGCCGGTGTTCCGTCCGGATTGAAGAAGAACGCTTCGGGCACTTCTCGTGCATCGTCCACGAAATACAGACCGTCGCTGCCCAGCGGACCCTGCCGGTCACAGACGAGCCGAACGAATCCGATGAGTTCAGCAGTCGTCGCAAAAAGCTCGCCGGGCCGACCGTCGACAATAAAGATGTCATTGCTTGAGCCATGCGCCTTCAGCAGCTCGAACTTCACCGCAACCCTCCCACCTCGACCTGCGGTTCAGTGTAGTGCGACGGCGGGAAACGGGCCGGGCGCCGGCGGGTCGCGCGATCCTGATGCTGCCCACCGCACGCTCGCCGCGTTCGACGACCTGCTGCGCCTGGCACTCTGCGGTGTTCAGAGCGCCAGGCGGAACCGGTCAGGCTGCCGCGCGGGCCAGTGCGGCCTTCTCCGCGGCTTCCCGCGACTGCTCAGCCAGCGGGACGAGCTCGGCCATAGCCGGGTTGATCGCAGCCATCGTCAGTTCGACGTGGATGAAGCTGATGTCGGTCGCGCCGAGTGCCCCGAACACGTGCCGCAGGTACGGCTCCTGGTGATCGTTACCCTCCTGCGGGGTGCCCGGTCCGTACGCCCCACCGCGGGCGGTGACGACGGTGACCGGCTTGCCGGTGAGCACGCCGGGGCCGCCTGTCATGTCGACCGTCCGGCCGAGGGCGATCACATTGTCGATCCATGCCTTGAGAGTCGAGGTGATCGACCAGTTGTACATCGGGACGGAGACCAGCAGGCTGTCGGCCGCCTCGAGTTCGCTGATGAGCGCCTCGCGAGCCTGCCAGGCCGCGGTCTGCTCAGCCGTCCGCGCCTCGTCCGGGGTCATCGAGGCTGTCACGCCGTCCCAGCTGATGTGTGGCGGCGGGGTGGCGGCCAGGTCCCGGTGAACGACGGTGCCATTCGCGTGGCTGGCGGCCCAGGCAACGGCGAACTGGCCGGCGACGGCCCGAGACGCCGAGCCCGGGCTCACGCTTGAATCGATGTGCAGGAGTGTGGACACGCGATCTCCTTGCCGTGGTGGATAGATGCAAAATCAGATCATGCCGACAGATAATCATCTTCCGTGGCACACATCATGTGCAGAGACTATCTCAGACGACGAACAGTAGGATCGGACGGGTGGACCATTCGGAAGTACGGGTCGGGGTGACCGAGCCTGCGGCCGTACTGCCCGAGGAGCTCCACGAAGACCTCAGCTGGTTGCTGAGCCAGGCCCTGCATGGGTTCCTTCAGGCGGCACAGGCCGCGGTCGGGGACTTTCCCGGCGGACTACGCGGGCTTCAGGTGCTCTCGGCCACGGCCGGCGGGTGTGAGCGCAACCAACTTGGGGTCGCCCGCCGCCTCGGTGTCGACCGCTCCGTCATGGTCCGCCTGATCGACGACCTCGAACGCGGTGCGCTGGTCAGACGGTGCCCCGATCCGGCCGACCGGCGGGCGCGCATAGTCCGCCCGACCGAAGCCGGTCACACCCAACTCCGGGAGGTGACCGCCCGCCTACGCCTGGCCGAGCAACAAATTCTGGCACCGTTGACCGCCCAGGAGCAGATCAGTTTTTCCGACGCCCTACGGCGCGTGGTCGCCGGTGTCCTCGCCTCAGGGCTGCCGCCGGTGCAAGGTCCGGTCACCGGCCAGGGAACATGCCCGGACGCACCGGCGGCAGAAACCTGACCAGGACGGTTTCACCGTCCTCACCCTCACCGACTGCGTCGCGGTGGCATCCCAGAAGGAACATTCCATCGCCAATGACCTTCGGATGGTCTCGCCTCCGATGGTGTCGACGGACGCGATCATCGACCGGGTTTCCATCGGGATCGCGCGGGTATCTTCTGGGTCTTTACCGAAGGACCGAAGCAGACCGGCCCGGCTGTGGGTCGGGTGCGGGGGGCCATGGTGCCGTCAGATCAGGAGTCGGCCGCCGGAGTGCACATGGACCGCGGCCGGCTGGGCCGAGCGCCTGGGCAGTCACGCGCAAGCCAGGAGGACCCGAACATCATCGCTGAGCGCTCCACCGGCGCAGGCCCCGGCAGCCCGTATCCAGTAGGCACGGAGCACCTACGGACGGAGCACCTAGGCACGGAGCACCTACGGACGGAGCACCAGAGCAGTCAAACGTCCACGACCGGGAGCACCGAAACGGCCATAACCGCCGCGACGACGGCTGCGCTCCCAACAGATCTGGCCCAGGTGTTCGACGCGGGCGGCGCCACCGGGGCCCTGATGCGTGACCTGGACTGGTCTGCGACACCGATCGGCTCCCCGTGGGCCTGGCCACAGGCTCTGCGGACAGCCATCGGCATCTGTCTGTCGTCCCGGTTCCCCATAGTTATCTTCTGGGGGCCGCGGCTGGTGAAGATTTACAACGACGCCTACATGGCGATGCTCGGCGACAAACATCCGTCCGCGATGGGCCGACCAGCCGAGGAAGTGTGGTCGGAGATATGGGATGCCATCAGGCCGATGTTGTCCACGGTGCTGGCCGGCGAAGGAGCTTTCCGCTACGAGGACGAAATGCTTCCCATGAATCGGCACGGCTATCAGGAGGAGTGTTATTTCACGTTCTCCAACGGTCCGATCCGGGATGAGTCCGGTCATGTCGGCGGTGTATTCAGCGCGTGCACGGAGACGACCGCGCAGGTGGTTGGTGCGCGTCGGCTGCGGACGCTGCGGTCACTGGCATCCAGCACGAACGAGGCGCGAACCACCCAGGAGGTGCTGGAACGGGCAGCCACGGCGCTCGGCGAGGCCCGCGCCGATGTTCCGTTCGCGCTGCTCTATCTGGCCGGCGGCCGCGATGACGGCCGCGATGACGGCCAGACTGGTGACGGGGCTGCACCTGGCCATGCGCCCACCCTCCACCTCGTCGCCTGCGAAGGCATGGACACCATCGAGGCGGCGAGTACGACGTTGCCCAGCGAAGCACGTGCGGCGTTCGACGAGCACGAGCCGACCCTGGTCGAAGGGCTGGCAGTGCCCGCGCCACGGCTCGGTGTCGTCAGACGGGCGCTCATCCTGCCGCTGCGGGCGGTGGGCGCGCGCGGAGTTCTCGTTGCGGGGGTCAGTCCCCGGCGCCCATGGGACGACGACTACCGCAGCTTCTTCTCCCTCGCCGCCGATCAGATCACCAGTTCGATGTCGAACGCGGCCGCATATGCGACAGAACGCGATCGAGCTATAGCGCTGGATGAACTCATTGCGGCGAAGACGACTTTCTTCGCCAACATCAGCCATGAGTTCCGTACGCCGCTGACGCTGATGCTGGGCCCTGCGCAGGACGCCCTCACCGACGAAAGGTTCCCGCTCACGGAGGTCCAACGCGAACGGGTCGAGCTGGTCCGCCGCAATGCGCTACGGCTGCTTCGCCTGGTCAACAACCTGCTGGACTTCGTCCGGATCGAGGCCGGCCGGCTGGAGCCCCAGTACGAGCCCGTCGATCTGGCCAGCCACACCGCGGACGTGACACGTATGTTCCGAGCCGCGACCGAAAAAGCCGGCCTCGCCTTGGTGGTGGACTGCCCGCCGTTACCCGAGCCGGTGTGGATCGACCGTGACCAGTGGGACAAAATTATCATCAACCTGCTGTCGAACGCCCTCAAGTTCACGCTGCACGGCACCATCAGCGTCCGGGTGGCCACGGTGGATGACGGCCCGACCCGTTGGGCCGAACTGTCGGTCACCGATACCGGCATCGGCATCGACCCGGCCGAGCAGGTCCGACTGTTCGAGCGGTTCCGTCGTGTCCCGAATGCCGGCGGGCGCTCGCACGAAGGCGCGGGCATCGGCCTCGCGCTTGTCGCCGAACTCACCGCTCTGCACGGGGGCAGTGTCAGCGTGCAGAGCGCGCCGGGAGCCGGTAGCACCTTCACCGTCCGACTACCGTTCGGTCACGCACACCTGCCTACCGACAGTGTTGTCGCTGCTGGCCACGGTGACCGAAGGTCCGCGCCTCCAGGTGCTCTCACCGAATCCGCGGATGGGCTTCTCGCCGAGGCGATGCGGTGGTCCAACCGGCCGCAACCCGACGCCGGGGACAGAAGCCGCGGCACCGGGGGCAGTACGCACGGGGCAGACCGACCCATGCACGCTGCTGCCGTGCGCCCACCTCCAGACAGCGATGACGGCCGGGCGCGGGTACTGGTCGTGGACGACAATGCCGACATGCGTGACTACCTCGTCACGCTGCTGTCCGACGACTACGACGTGACGGCAGCGGCCGACGGGGCCGCGGCGCTCCGCCGAATCCGGAGCATTCCGCCGGACCTGGTACTCACCGACATGATGATGCCGGGGGTGGACGGCTTCGCGCTGCTCGCCGCCATCCGTGCGGACGCCTCGACCGCGCATCTGCCGGTAGTCGCGCTGTCGGCGCGCGCAGGAGAGGATGCCGCGGTCACCGGGCTTGAGGCAGGGGCCGATGACTACCTGACCAAACCGTTCTCGATCGCGGAGCTGCGAGCGCGGGTGCGGGCAAACCTGGAGCTGGAGCGGGCACGCCGGGTGGGCGCGCACTATCTGCACCTTCTCGACGACTTCCCACTGCTGATCTGGCGGTCTGGCACGGACGGCGGATGCGACTACTTCAACAACACGTGGCTTTCGTTCACCGGTCGCACAGTCGAGCAGGAGCTGGGACACGGCTGGGCGGACGGTGTGCACCCGGAGGATCTCGACCGTTGTGTCAACGTCTACCGCGAGGCCTTCGATGACCGCAAGCCCTTCGAAACGGAGTATCGGCTGCGCCACTCGGACGGCGATTTCCGATGGATACTTGATGTCGGCCGTCCCATCTTCGACCTGGCGGGCCGCTTCACCGGATACATCGGCTCGTGTCTGGACCTCACCGAGCGACGGCGGGCCGAGGAAGCGGTGCGGACGACGGCGGTGATCGAACAATCGGCTGCCCGTGAACACCGGATAGCCGCCGAGCTCCAGCGAAGTCTTCTCCCCACCACATCCTTCGTTCACGGCACGCTGCACACCGCCGTGTACTACCGCGCCGAAGGCGAGACCGAGGTCGGCGGAGACTGGTACGACGTGATCGATCTCGGCGCCGGCCGAACCGCGCTCGTCATCGGCGACGTAATGGGCCGTGGGGTGCGCGCCGCGGCCGTCATGGGACAGCTGCGCGCGGCGGTGCGTGCCTACGCCCGCCTCGACCTGCCGCCGGCGGATCTCCTTGAGCTGCTCGACGGGGTTGTCCGCGATCTCTCCGAGGACTCGATCGTGACCTGTGTCTATGCGGTCCACGACCCGCTCGACCACTCCCTGACCTTTGCCAGTGCCGGTCACCTGCCCCCGCTGCTCATCGACCCGACCGGTGCGGTCCACCAGTTGACCGAGGGATCGGGGCCTCCCCTGGGCGCCGATCTTCCGGAATTCACCGAACAGCGGGTGGCCCTCCCCCGGGATGCCGTGCTGGTCCTCTACACCGACGGGCTGGTCGAGCAACGCGGCCGTGACATCGACGCCGGCATCGACAAGCTCTGCGGATACCTGGCCGGATCCCGCGACATCCCTCTCAACGCACT
The DNA here is from genome assembly GCF_963555915.1 of Protofrankia sp. Cas4. NCBI lineage: Bacteria > Bacillati > Actinomycetota > Actinomycetes > Frankiales > Frankiaceae > Protofrankia > Protofrankia sp. Cas4. Next base: position 1,811 of record NZ_CAUVXL010000066.1, on the reverse strand, counting down.
ACCGGATCTGCTCGTTGACCGGATGCTCCCCGGTGACCAGGACGACGACATCGCGTTGCTGCTCGTCCAGGTCGCACCGCCGTTGTCAGCAGATGGCACGTTGTCAGCAGATGGCGGTCAGCCCATCCTGCACATGGAGATCCCCGACAGCTGTCAGGGTGTACGGGAGGCCCGCCGGGCTGCTGCCGCGGCGCTGGAATCCTGGCGGATCCCACCGGGGCGTGCCGCCGACGTCGTTCTTGCGGTCAGCGAGCTCGTCACCAACGCCATCCTGTACGGGAAACCGCCCATGGACCTGAGGTTACGACCGGCCGGAGGCGAACTGGTTCTCGACGTCCGCGACGGTAGTGCCACCTTGCCACGGCGGCGGCGAGCGACCGCAGACGACGAGCACGGCCGCGGTGTACATCTCGTCTCGTTGATCGCGGATCGCTGGGGAGCGCGAACCACCGACAGCGGCAAGTCCGTCTGGTGCACCTTCATGATCGGCCGCCCGTAGAAC
>NZ_CAUVXL010000066.1:0-1112 GCF_963555915.1 Protofrankia sp. Cas4 | reverse complement strand
CACCCCTGGCCCAGGTGATGATCTATCTCTGGCCCAGGTGATGATCGGCGCGAGTTTGTCGCTGTGTACGCTTTTCGGCCGGAAAGGCGTACCCGACAACAAACTCACGCCGATCTTGCCGTTGGTCGCGGCACGATTCAGTCGTGAGCTACGGTTCGCATCACGGCGTGCGGCCTACCGCGCCGTACCCGCTGGCTTCGTGGGCGGGCGGACGGACGGGCGGACGCGGCTGCGGCTCGTCGTCCGCCCGCCACAGAGCCATCAGTTCGATGCCCGGCGTGACCAGCTCGAGGCCGTCGAAGAACCGCCGAACTCCTCCTTGGTCCGGTACCGGAAGGCGCCGACCGCGCTGGCGACGGTACCGGCAGACGCCGGTCTCCGCAGCGATGAAGCGCACCATCCGACGCATAAGGGCACGGCCTTCGCGGGCGATGGTCCGCATCTGCGGGAAGGCTTTGGAGCGACCAGCGGTAGGGACGCGGCCTCGCGGGGCCGGGGCACGCACCTCGCCGCATCGCTCCCCGGCTATCGCTTCGCGAGGCACGGGTACCCCGGCTCGTCGGTCGATACCCACAATCAGGTCGACACCCACAATCAGAGTGACTCCCGCCGCCGTCTCGCCATGCACGCACCCCAGCCCCCTTCCTTCATCCCCACCCCTACTGCCAGGCGCTCCTAACGATGTGAATCTGATGCTCCTCCCACAACACCAGATTCACATCGTTCCCACAGAGCGGCCGGCAACACGAGCGCGGCCTCGCGGGGCCGGGGCACGCACCTCGCTGTGTTGTCGTCGGTCGACACCCACAACCAGGGTGCGACCCTCCTCCGTCTCGCGATCTACGCACCCAAGCCCCATCCATTGATCCACGCCTCTATTGCCGGGCGCTCTTCATCACCTTTTCGGCGGCGTCCCGTCCGCCGGGTAGTGGTCCTTGCCGCCCAGGTAGTAGTCGTACATTCGGGCGCTGTGCGGGACAGTCGTGTCGGGCGTCGCCGCTGTACTCGGATAGGAAAAGCCGCGCCCGGCCGCTCGCGACGCACACGAACGCGGGGAGTCCGGGTTCGAAGCGCTGCTCCCACTCTTTGACGAAGCCGTTCATTGAAGTCAT
>NZ_CAUVXL010000065.1:0-3092 GCF_963555915.1 Protofrankia sp. Cas4 | reverse complement strand
GGGCCGCACCGGGCAACGCGGCGACCGAACGGACGCACACGACGAACCGGGCGCCCGGAGTCAGCGATGCGGCCCCGTCGCCTGGATCTCCCGCGCCGCAGTCCGCGCCCTCCGGGGCGAAACGCACCTCGGGCGCGCCGTCAAGGCCCTGGTCGGCGAAGGCCAGTCGAGCCGCCACCCGCGCACGCTCGACGGCTTGGTCCTCACTGTCCGCAGTCGCGTAGGCCCGGCCGGCGGCCCGCGCGGCCTGGGTGACCGCGAACGCCGACCGCTGGACCGCGAACACGCTGAGGAAGAAGTAGACAAACGGGATCAGCAACAGGACCGACAGCCCGACGAACTCGATCAGCGCGGTCCCGCTGTCATCACGGCGACGCAGCCGCAACCGCGGCCCGCCGCGGCCCGGTCCTAGCCGCACGGGTGGTGCCAGCCGCACAGGCGGTGACGGCCGCACAGGCGGTGACGGCCGCACAGGCGGTGACGGCCGCACAGGCGGTGGCCGGTCCGGCGAGCTCACGGCGTCTCCTTGACCGCATGCCCGACAACTCTGATCGTCGTGCTCGCTCCGAACGGCACGAAGGTCAACGGCACCGTGACTTCGCACCGCACCTCAACCAATGGCACCCCGGACGGGTCGGTCACCGCGGCACTCGTGCAACGCGTATCGGCCCGCCCGGGAACGGACGAGGCGATCAGCCGCTCGGCGTACGGACCACCCGCGTCGTCGGTCATGTTCAGGTTTGCCGCGTGCCGCGCGCCCTCAGCCGCGTCCGCGGCAAGGGTGTTACGGATGTGCAGAACAAGTCCGACCTGGACAACGCCGAGAAACAACAGTAACAACAGCATTCCGACCAGGACAAACTCGACGATAGCCGAACCCCGGTCGCCAGCCGGGCGCGCCAGCACCGGACGGTCAGCCGCCGGTCACGGAGTCGATCGCTTTGGTGAAGACATCCCGAAGCTGGGGCACGGCAACCGCCATCAGGGCCACTACCAGTGCCGCCGTCATCACCGTGACCATCACCCAGCCGGGCACGTCGCCGCGATCCCCGCGGCTCCGGGCATCCCCGCGGTCTCCGCCATCCGGGCTGTTCCCGCTCCCACCATCCCAACTAGTCTGACTGTTCCGGCTTTCCGGCCGACCGTGGAAGGCCTCCGTCAACGCCGGAACCCAGTGGCCCATCAGTGCTACGAACACCCGCACAGTCGCCAACTCCCTTACATCGCAGTGTGATCATTGTGCGTTGAACGTCAGACTCACGACCGCTGGATAGAAAGCAAAGATCACAGTGGTCGGCAGGACGAAGAAGACGACCGGCACCATCATCGCGATCTCCTTGCGACCACCGGCCTCCAGCAGTTGCCGCTTGCCCGCCTCACGGACGTCGATCGCCTGCGCCCGCAGCACCTCGGCCAGCGGCGTACCGCGCTCGATCGCCACCACCATGCCCTCGACGAACCGACGCAGCGAGGCGACCGTCGTACGGGCGGCCAGACCCTCCAGCGCCTGAACGAGGGTGGCGCCAGCACGCGTGTCCGCGAGAGCCAACCGCAGTTCGCGGCCCAACTCCCCGTGGGACAACCGACTTACCCGTTCCAACGCTCCCACCGGGCTCTCACCGGCGGTGACCGCCAACGCGAGCAACTCCGCCACCGTCGGGAACTCGATGAGTATGCGTTCCTCGCGCTCTCGTATCGCCCGGGTCAGCCACCAGTCCCGGGCGACGACCCCGCCGGCGACACCGGCGACGACCAGGGCAACGCCGACGATCGGCGGGGGCCCGAAGCCCAGCAGCGCACGCAGAGCCAGCAGTGCGGCGCCGAACAGCGCCCCGGCCACCGACCAGACCACCTGCTGAACCCGGAAATCCTCGATGGAGGTCTGCCCGCCTGCCTGGGTCAGGCGACGCTGCAGGGCGGCACGCCCACCCAGAAAGCGGTCGAGTCGCCGAGCCGCGTCAGCCACGAACGGTCGGACCAGCTCCTCCAGGCCACTACGCGAAGCCGCCGGCCGGGCCCGGTCGGCCAGCAGCCGGGACTGCGCCGGGGTGTCCCGCAGGTACGGGTCGATCCGATCGGCGAGCCGGATCCGCCGGACCACCGGCGACCGCAGGACGATCAGGGCCAGGCCGACGCCGGCCAGCAGGCCGATCAGCGCACCGGTCGCGACCAGACTCATGGACGCAGCACCCGACCTTCCTCAGGGAGTCTGCCGATCTGTTTCATGAGCAGGTACGCCACCACCGACACCCCACCGCCGACCGCGAGTACGACAACGCCGGTGGGGCTGTCATACGCGCGGACCGTCTCCCCCCGGGTCGCCAGCAGCAGGAGGACAACCCACGGCGCCGCGAGCGCGAGCCGCGCAGCATTGATCGTCCAACTCTGTCGGGTTTCGAGCTCCGCGCGGGTCCGGGCGTCCTCCCGCAGGAACGCCGAGAGTGTCCGCAGCAGCCGGCCGAGGTCGGTCCCGCCGACCTCCCGGGCGGTGCGCAACGACTCGATGATCCGGTCGGCGATCGGATCGGCGAGATCGTCAGAAAGCCGGTCCAGGCTCGCCGCGAAGGAGCCGGTCGCCCGGTAGTCCTCGCCGAAACGGGTGAAGGCCGGCCGAAGCGGCAGCGGGCCCCGTAGTCCCACCGATGCGAGCCCCTCGGACAGGGGCATTCCCGCCCGCACCGCGCTGGCCAGATTGTCGACGACATCCGGCCACAGCTCCCGAAGGTCGTGCATGCGCGCCCGGCGGCGACGCATCACCATCGCACGCGGCAGTAGGGCTGCGAAAATGAAGAACGCTCCGGCGAGCGACCAGGTGGCGGTGAAGGCCAGCACGATCAGGCCGACCAGCAGCCCGACCCCGATACTGATCGCGAGGAGCTGGTCGGGACTGACTCCCGGGATTCCCGCCTGAGCGAGCAGCTCCCGGGTCCGTCCGCGCCACTTCGCGGACGCGGGATCGCGCGGGGCGCGGGGGCGCCCGCTGAAGATGATGAGCAGGAGACCGAGGCCGAAGAGCAGGCCGATGAAGATGCCCATCAGCGCTCCACCGCGATCTCGGCCCACGATCGGTCGGAGAGCTGGGCGCGCTCCGT
>NZ_CAUVXL010000064.1:0-13865 GCF_963555915.1 Protofrankia sp. Cas4 | reverse complement strand
ATCCGGTCCCGCCGGTCACGATCGGTCGAGGCGAGCAGGGCTGGCAGATCGTAGCCGGCTCGGGCGAACCGGTCGGCGTGTGGCGGGTACCCGTCAGCGCGAACCAGGGTGTCGCCGCGTGACCGGTAGATCTGCGCGGTTTCGATCACGTCCCCCTCCGTGCGTCCCGACAGTGACACGATCTCGGTCACCCGACGCCGCCCGTGCGCGTCCTTGGTGAGATGCACGACAAGGTCGACGCTGGCGGCAACCGTCGGCACCACAAAGGAGTGGCTGACGTTCTCCCCGGCGAGCAGCGGCAGGGTGCACAGTTTGGTGACCGCCTCGCGGGCCGAGTTCGCATGCAGGCTGCACATCCCGGGCAGGCCCGAGTTGAGAGCGATCAGGAGGTCGAGGGCCTCTTCCTGCCGGACCTCGCCGACAATGATCCGGTCGGGACGCATCCGGAGGGCTTCCTTGATCAGACGCCGGAGCCGGATCTCGCCGGTGCCCTCCAGGTTGGCCTGGCGGGTCTGCATGGCGACCCAGTCCGGGGCCCGCAGCCTGAGCTCGAAGACCTCCTCACAGGTGATGACCCGTTCCCGACCGGGGACCGCCGAACCGAGGCAGTTGAGCATGGTCGTCTTCCCCGCCTGCGTTCCGCCAGCCACGATGATGTTCAGTCCGGAGGCGACGGCGGCCTCCAGGAAGGCTGCCGCCGACGATGTGATCGTCGACAGATCGACCAGTTCGTCCATGCTGGCGGCGGACACGACGAACTTGCGGATGTTGACCGACCAGTGGACGCGGGTGACGTCGGGGATGACCACGTGCAGGCGCGACCCGTCCGGCAACATGGCGTCCACGAACGGAGTGGACAGATCCACCCGGCGCCCGGAACTCTTCAGCATCCGTTCGACCAGGTCCTGTACCTGATCGGCACTCAGGATCGTCGTGGTCAGCTCGCTGCGCCCGTTCCGCGCGACGAAGACGCGCCCAGGCTCGTTGATCCAGATTTCTTCCACGCTCGGGTCGTCCAGATGACGTTGTAGCGGTCCGAAGCCGGCGACCGCGTCGTGGACAAGCCGCGCGGTGGTGGCCCGGTCGACAATCGCGGGGAGGTCGCTGGTGAGCGTCCGTTCCTCGTATTCGCCCAGGACGTCCTCGACGAGCTGGCGGATCCGGGTGGGTTCGTGAACCGGGTCGAGGGATCGACGCCGGACCAGTTCACGCACTTCGGTCTCAATGAGCGAAGTGGCGTCCATCCAGCCGCCGCGTGTTGTCACAGAAAACCCGATCTCCCTGGTCACCCGCTCGGACCGATCCGATCCCGACAATTATCGCGAAGCGTAGAAAGAAGGTCGCCGGTAATCAAGCCCCCGGTCCCACGTCCCGCCTTCCCCCACCCCCCGGGCCACCGGCTTCCCGGGAGCACCGGGAGCACCGGGAGCACCGGGAGCACCGGCAGTGCCGGCAGTGCCGGCAGTGCGTGGACCGTGTCCGCTCAGCTCCCGGTCCATATTTCCACAACCATCGCATCCCACCCACACCGGCCCACGAACGCCCCCCCACGGGAGAGAAATGATCATATTTTCCACCGAGCAAGCATTACGTAAAGAGCGCCCGGCAATAGTGGCGTGGGTCAAGGAGGGGGCTGGGGCGGGTAGATCGCGAGGTGCGAGGAGGGACGCACCGGCGGTGTTGGGTATCGACCGACAAGCCGAGCTACCCGTGCATCGCGCAGCGATGGATGGGGAGCGATGGATGGGGAGCGATGATGCGAGGTGCGTGCCCCGGCCCCGCGAGGCCGCGCCCCTGTTGCCGGACGCTCTGTGGGAACGATGTGAATCTGGTGTTGTGGTAGGAGCATCAGATTCACATCGTTAAGAGCGCCTGGCAGTAGTGGCGCGGGTCAAGGAGGGGGCTGGGGCGGGTAGCCGCAATCATGGAGTGAGACAGCCGTTAATCTGACCGTTTCAATGAACCGGGGAAACGCCCACCGCGACCGCCACCATCGAAAACAATCCGCTGGTGACACTCCGTCAGCACAGCTCCGCTTGTGCGCCGCGCTGGCGAGACGTGCGATGCGGTCAGGTACGCAACGGCGACGCGCACACCGGATCAGGCCACGTTTCCGTGGTGGCGCTCGTACAGGGAGCGCGCCTGGCCCACCCAGTCGTCCGAGACAAGCCGGTCACCAAACCCGTCGAGTACCCGGACAAGGCTGTCGACGCCGTCCTCGTCGAGCTCGGCAAGCTGGCGGAAGCTCGCGATGCCGAACGCGTAAAGGCGCGCCTCCACAACCGGGCCGATCCCCACGATCTCTTTGAGATTGTCCCGCCGGGCTGCGGTATCCGCGGTCGGCATCAGGACGGAAAAGGACCCGAACCCACCGGAGGCCGTCAGCTGGGCGAGCGCGACCGAGCCGGGCAGGAGCCCGTGGGACTGGTCAGACAGCTCGCCCGGTACGGGTCGGGCGGTCCGCACCGGGACCACATCGGCGAGAGCAGGGTCCTTCCCGTCGAAGACGAAATCGTCGGCACACCCGCTGTCGACGCTGACGTACCCCTCGCGGTCGCGGTCCTGCTCCAGAACCGTCCAAGCGTCGTCTGTATCGACCGGGACGTCCTCACGTCCGTCTGTATCGACCGGGACGTCCTTGCGTCCGTCTGTGCCGACCGGGACGTCCTCGCGCCCGTCCGGGGTGTTCCCGGGGTCGGCACCGTTCACGCTGTGCTCGGTCGTGCCGATCCGAGCCAGCAGCCGAACCTTCTCCGCCGCCCACTCGACCTGATGACGATCGAGCCTGGTCGTCATCGTCGCGACCTGACGCTGCGCGTCCTCCGCCTCGGTTCGGGCCATCGCCAACCGGGAGGAGAACTTTGCCGCCCGGCCTTCGGCCTCGGCGAGCTGCACCCGCAGCTGCGCGGCCTCAGCGGCGAGCGTCTCAGCGGCACGGCCGTCCGCGTGTCCGTTGGCCTGGGCCGCCACGACAACGACCAGACCGGATCTCTCGCCGGTGTCGGCGCCGTCCGACGGACCGTCCGACGGACCGTCCAACGGACCGTCCAACGGACCATCCCAGAAACCAGCCGACGAACCACCGGCATGCAGCGCCGCCCGAGCGACCGGTACCGCACGAACGGGCATGCTGGTCTGTCGGTTGGCCCGCCCGTGAGCCTCAGCGTCGGCGAGCGCGCCCTCGATCGTCCGCACCCGCCGGCCCGCGGCGAGGACCTGACGCTCCACCGCGGCAACCCGTTGCTCGGAGTCGGCCGCCCGCTGCTCGGCGGCGCTCAGCCGCGCCGTGAGCGCCACCTTCTCCAACGCCCACTCGTTGTCCTGGCGGCGAAGGCGCACGCTCAGTTCCGTGACGAGAACCGCCGCATCTGCCGTCGTGTCACGACCCGCCGTGCCCCCCTCATCAACCTCGGCACCGGCCGCCGCGGCGCCGGGCATCGCGGCGCCGGGCATCGCGGCGCCGGGCACGACCGCGGCGCTACCAGCCCGGTCGTCCGCCACGGGCGGCTGGGCCGCGCCCAGCCCGACGTAGCCGGCGGCGAGGGCGCGGCGTGCCTCCTCGCTCTGGCGACGCATCGGGCCGATAAGGAACACCCAGGCAAGCAGCACGCCGATGACAAGCGCCACCGCGACGAACACCAGGATCTGGCCGGCAAGGTAGAGCACGAGCGATCAGCCTCCTTCCCGCGGTGTGCTTCGTTTAGATCCACACCGGAACGGGTGACAGCCTCCGACGTCGTCCGAGGATATGATCATAAATTTCAGGGTCTTCCGCGGGTGCGCCGGGCGCACCCGTAATCCTTGACAAAGTATCGCGAAGGACAGGAGCGATCTTTCCTACCGGTGCCGGACTATCCCGCCGTGAGGCGCGGTCCACATACTTGATCATTGATCAGGGCATCCCGCCGGCGGCGTGAAAACCCACGATCGGGCCAGCCAAGGTCCTCTCGGCCGGCAGCTCTCCGACGTGAAAGGCAGAACAGCATGGTTGTCGCTCCCGGTAACGAACCATTGCACAGCCATGTTTCAGACGTCCAGTTCCTACCGGACAACCAACCGGCAACGGGTGTGGTCCGGGCGTCCGCCGCCGGCACGACACCGGCCGAGACACCGTCCGAGACAGCGTTCGCATGCACCGTCGACGTACATTGTCGATCTTTCAGGCCATATGTGGATAGGCCACTGTTCGCGGCGGGTCGAAGGTCTCCTTGAGTGCCCGCGGGGAGACCCACCGCAGCAGGTTCAGCTCGGAACCCGCCTTGTCATTGGTACCGCTCGCACGCGACCCGCCGAACGGCTGCCGGCCCACCACAGCGCCCGTCGGTTTGTCGTTGAGGTAGAAGTTTCCAGCGCTGTAACGCAATGCCTCGGTGGCCGCGGCGAGGGCGGCCCGGTCGCGGCCGAATACCGCGCCCGTCAGCGCATAAGGCGCGGCATCCGCAACATCCTTCATGATCGTGGAAAATGCATCCGAATCCGGCCTCGGCCGATCGTCGTACACATGCACGGCCAGAATCGGTCCAAAGTACTCAGCCGCGAACACTTCGTGCGCGGGGTCGGCACACACCACCACGGTCGGTTCCACGAAGTACCCGACCCGGTCGTCGGTACCGCCACCGACGAGGACCGACACCGCCGGATCCGCCCGCAACCGCGCGAGCAGTGCCGCCAGCCGGTCGAATGCGCGTCGGTCGATCACCGCACCGCCGAAAAGACTCAGGTCCGACACATCGCCATAGGTCACCGCGGCGGTCTCGGCCACCAGGCGGTCCCGCAGGCCCGCCTGCCACATCGAGGCGGGCAGGTAGGCGCGGGACACCGCCGAGCACTTCTGTCCCTGGTACTCGAACGCACCGCGGACGAGGGCGACCAGCACGGCATCCGGGTCGGCACTGGGATGAACCAGGACGAAGTCCTTGCCACCGGTCTCACCGACCAGCCGCGGGTAGGTGCGGTAACCCTCGATCCCGTCGGCGACCGTCCGCCACATCCCGCGAAAGGTGGCGGTGGAGCCGGTGAAATGCACGCCGGCGAGATCACGGTGGCGCAGCGCGACCGCGGAGACGGCCGCGCCGTCCCCGGTGACCATGTTGACCACTCCAGGGGGTAGGCCGGCCTCCGCCAGCAACGACATGGTGTGGTGGGCGGCGAGCTGCTGGGTCGGGCTGGGCTTCCAGACCACCGTATTACCCATGATCGCCGGGGCGGTCGCCAGATTCGCCGCGATCGAGGTGAAGTTGAACGGTGTCACCGCGAGGACGAACCCCTCGAGCGGGCGGTAGTCCATGCGGTTCCATGTCCCGGGGGACGAGGCCGGCTGCCCGGCGACGATCTCGCGGGCGAACGCGACGTTGAAACGCCAGAAATCGATCAGTTCGCAGGCCGCGTCGATCTCCGCCTGGTAACAGCTCTTGCTCTGCCCCAGCATGGTTGCGGCGTTGACGGTGTCCCGCCACCGCCCTGCGAGCAGCTGCGCCGCCCGCAGGAACACAGCCGCGCGGTCGTCCTGGCCCAACGCCCGCCAGCCCGGCCCGGCCGCGAGCGCCGCATCGACGGCGTCGGCGACGTCCCGCGGTGCCGCCGCACGGCCCGACCCCAGCACCAACGCACGGCGGTGCGGGGCCACCACATCGAAGGGCTCGCCCGTTCCCGGCCGCGACGCACCCGCGATCACCAGCGGTAGCTCGACGTGGTCATCGGCCATCGCGGTGAGCGCCGTCTGCAGGCGGTCACGCCATGCGCTGCGCGGCGCGTAGTCGCGGACCGGTTCGTTCACCGGCTCCGGAACGACCGTGACGGCATCCATCCGAGCCACCCCTTGACTGTGCAGCAGAACCAATGCGCCAGAACCAATGCGGGAGATCCACCCATCAGCGTCTGGACCAGGCGCTGAGAGCGACCGACAATAGGGGCGCTCTAAATGAGATCCGCCAGTTCCTGGGTGGCGTACCAGAGCAGTTCATACCCGTCGGCCTCGTCGACCAGGAAGGCCGCATCCTCGCCGCCGAGATCGGCCTCCACCATGGCTGCCGCGGCCGCCTCGACAGCGGCCTGCGCATCTGCGCCATCCACGTGGATGGCCCGGACCTCCGCTATCGGCACGGGTACCGTGACCTCGACCACCCCACGATCAAGATCATCACGAAACCGCACGTGGTGGTCGTCAACCTCCACCGCGAACACGAGCCGGCGCCGCGGTGCCCTCGGATCGGCATCGAGCAACCTGAGGCTGGCCCGGGCCGCCTCAAGGAGCAGGGCGTACTCCATCTCGTCCGTGTCGGACCGGGCGTACCACTCCCGCACCGATCCGGTCACGGCGAAGCCCAGGCCGGCGGGAACCACCCGGTCCGCGAGGACACCCTGAGCCGCCGACAGGGTTGACGCCAGATACACACGCACCATGCCAGTGTGCCGGGCGCAACCCCACCGTCCGGCCGGGGGTGGGGTTGGCGGGCGCTCTAACCCGGCCAGGCCCGGAGGCCGGTCCACCCGGGGTGATAGACCCCCTCGCCCGCCGGTTGAACCGCCGGTTGAACCGGCGGGCGTACCGCCGGTCGTACCGGCAGCTCAACCGGCGGCCGCGAGCGGCCCACCCGCGGCGTCGGGCAGCGCCAGGACCGCCGCGCTGGTCTGCAGCGAGGTCTCGAACACCTCGCGGCGGCGGCTGAGGTCCATGACGTTGGCGCCGATGACCGCCAGGTCCGCCGGCCCCGGGCAGATGACCGTGACCTTCGTGCCAGCGGATCGCAGCAGTTCGGCCTCGCGCATCACCACCCGGGTCGCCCACCGCCGCATCTGGCGTTCGAGTCGGGCCAGGGCGCCCCGCGGTTGGTCCAGTGCGACGGAGCAGGCAGGGGCGAGCACGAGTGCTTCGTCCAGCCCGGCGTCGGTGAGCACGTCCACCGACGCCGGCGACCTCGTCCCGCCGTCGACGTATGGCCGCCCACCGATCATGACCGGCGCATACCAGGACGGAATCGCGCAGGAGGCCATCACTGCCTCCGCGAGCGAAGCCCGCGGCGCCCCCGGCGAGCCGAACACGACCCGGGTCCCGGTGTCGTAGTCCATGGCGACGATCCACGGTTTCACCCATGCAGGCCGGGTGGGGACGGTACTGTCCGCCGCGGACACGAGCTCGCCGATCGCGGCAAGCGTCCCGCGCCCCTGCGGGAGCAGGGAGACCAGAGCCACCAACGGAGTGACGCTGCGTGGATGGCGCGCCGAGGCGGCCAACAGCCGGCGGGAGCCGATCCGCATGCGCGGCCTCGGCGGCAACGCCGAACCGAGCCGCGTGTAGTCCAGAACCGGATCACCGAACAGCGGCCGCCCGTACTCGGAGTTGACCATCGTCTCGACCCCGGTGCCGGTCCCGATCAGAGCGGCGAGGACCGCTCCGGCGGATGTGCCGACGACCATGTCCATGGTGCGGACGTCGATCCCGGTCGCGTCCTCGTATGCGCGCAGCGCGCCGATCATCCATGCCGATCCGAGCACGCCCCCGGCACCCAGGACTAGTCCACGACGGGGCGCCCGTCTGCTAACCATCAGCCACCTCCCGCTGTGCGCGCACCCTCGGGGTGCACGCGATCTCGCCGCCAACCGCCGCCCAGATCTGGCAGCGACGACGTGAACGCGCCCGGCTCTGCACCGGCCTTACTCCGAGGGCTCCTCCTCACCGAAACTGGTCTCAAGCACACCCCACACCCGCAGCCGTTCGGCGAACTCCTGCGGCGTGGTGTCGTGCAGGAGGGCCAACGCCCGCAGATCACCGTCCCGGATGGACAGGACCTGCCCGGCGTAGTCGTCACGCTGGCGCTGAATCTGCGCGACCCAACGCCGTACCAGCGCGGAGGAGTCCGGCGGTGCCTCCGTGAGCTTTTTCAGATTGAGGACGGTACGGGGCCGGTGCTCGCGCGGCGGCAACGCCTCCTCGTCCGGCAGAAGCGCCGACACCGGCACGCCGTAGAACGCCGCCAGCTCCGACAGTTGATGGACGCTGATCATCCGATCGCCGCGCTCGTACGAACCGACCGCCGCGGTCTTCCATCGCCCGCGTGACTTCTGCTCCACCCCCTGCAGCGACATTCCCTGCTGGATCCGTATGGCCCGAAGACGGGCTCCCACGGCCTTGGCGTACTCCCGGCTCACCCGATTACACCCCCCGCCACCTTGATAGAGCATTTGATGATCATTTATTACTCCCGCCTACTGCGATGACGCAAGTGCTCACCCTAACTTGCTGTCATCAAAAATGGTTGGTTGCCCCTTAAATATGCAAAACGTGACCCCCTCGACACAATTGTTACCTTCCGGCAACGATCAGTCCACCTGTCGGGTCAGAACGCCGATGCCGACGGCGGCGACGCCGCCGCCGGCCCCGACACGCCGCTGCGAACAGCGAACCGCCCGCCAACCGCTCCTCTTTCCGTACGATCAGTCACCCAGACAGACTGCCCAGGAAGCGCGGTCAGTAACCGTTCGACGCGAGGATTAAAAGGACATTTTCGAAAAAATACGATATACGCAACCGGGGTCGGTCGCCCGGACCTGTGGCACCTCGTGTGAACGCGCTCAGCGACGCGTGGCCGAGCGTCGACGGCGCCCGCGTACCGGGCGGCCGGCCACCCGCGCGGCGAGTTCGCCGATCGCGAGCCGGGCCGGCGACTGCGGAGCGACATCACGCAGCAGCTGGCCGGCGGCCTGGGCGGTGTCCATCGCAGCCGTGTCCAGGGGCACCAGCGCGACCGGCTCCGAGCCGACATGGCGCACCATCGCGCGAGACACCTCCCGCCGGGCGTCGCCACCGACGGCCGAGCCGCGCAGCCGGTTCACCACGATCCACGGATCCGTCCCGGGAACGACCTCGCGCAGATCGGACAGGCCGCGGACGAAACGAACCAGGCCCACCGGCTCCGCCGATGCCACGGCCAGGATGGTGTCGGCGGCGCCGAGTACCGCCTGGGTCGCCCCGTTGCGGCGTGGAGCGGCCGTGTCGAAAGACAGCTCCTCGTCCATCTCAAGACAGAACCCACAGTCGACCACGACAAAACTCGCCAGCCTTCGTGCCAGTGCCAGCACCACCTCGATGGACGCCGGTCGCAGCTCCGGCCATCTCGCCGGCCGGGCGATCCCGGGCAGGACCCGCAATCCGCCGCCCAGGTCCCTGCACAGCACCGCGAGGCGGGGCACGTCCAGGGTGCCCTGGTTCGCCGCCCGGGCGGCGGCGGCAAGCCCGGGGGCCTCCTCCAGCAGCCCCACCAGCTGGCCGATCGATCCGCCGTAGACATCGGCGTCGACAAGCACCGTCGACATCCCCATCCCGGCCAGTTCGGCCGCCAGACACAACGCCACCGTGGTGCGGCCCGGCGCGCCGGTGGGACCCCAGACCGCGATCACCCGACCCGCGCCGAGTTCAGGCAGGTCGACGGCATCGGGCACCGGCACCACTGGCGCCACGGCGGCAAAGCCCGCCATCGGCTCGCTGTAGGAGCCCGTGGGCAACGCCGCGTGGCCACGGTCGGAAAGCGCCCGGGCCGCCTCCACCACGGCGGCCGCGACCACCTCTGCGGTCGAGTCAGTTGCGATCACCGCCGCGACACCGAGCTGGCGCAGCCTGCGCTCGCCATCCTCGTCGCCCGGCACAATCAACCCGATTGCCGCGACCCCGGCGATCGCCAGACGCGTCAGCGCCTCCCGGTCCAAGCGGCGTAGGTCCGCCGACACCAACGCGGCCCGCGCGGCGCCCGTTGTGGCGGCAGCGAGCAGGTCGGGCAGATCCACACATCGCCGGACGACCGTCACCCCGAGGTCACGGCGGTCGAAGGCGGTCACGAGCCCGGACTCGACCACCGAGTTGGTGACCGCGGTGAGGATCGGGAGGCTCATTGCGCATATCCCGGCACAGCGCTTGGACCAGCCCCGCCCACATCGCCACGGGCGCCGCGTTCCAGCTTGACGAGGTCGACCCGCTCACTTTGCGAGGCTGCCACAGCATTGATGGCGAGATCGACCGGAACTCTCAACGTCAACGAGTGGGCACCACCAGTGAGAGTCTCCCTCGAGATGAACTCGACGTCGTGCAGCACCAGAACCTCCGTGCCGCTGCTTCCCACCGCTGATTGAGCTGCCTGCGCAGACTGGCCAGCCTGCAGTGCCGCGCTTGGAGCCACGGTGTTGGAACGCTGGTAGGCGAAGAGATCCACATGATCACCCGGAGCGAGAGACGGTGCCCGACCGTCCTTCACGACCACCGACACCAGCCGTGTCGGGATGACGTTACTGCGCACGAAGTCAGCGCCGCTGACCAGTTCCCCGGCTGAAACCGGACGGGAAAGCATCGCCCCGACTATCTCCGGACCACGCTCGCCGGGGTAGTAACGCTTCGCGGCGTCCAGGCTCAGGTACGCCGAGGTCGTGGCCAGATCACCAGCCACCACGACATGCCCGGCCGGCAGGTCCCCCTTCGCCACCACCCAGGCGCGGGTCCTGTCCGCCGTGGCGAACAGGCGTGCGCCCAGCACAACGGACACCAGCACCAGCAGGACGCCGATGAGCAGGCGGGAGTCGCGCCAGCGCGGGCGGGTCAGCCGGCGCCCCGGCGGTGACGGCACCGCCGCCGGCCCCTCGGTACGTGTGGCTGCGGGCGTGAGGTCGGTCACCCGGACCTCCAGGTGGCTCGTGTCCGGCGGTGCCCACGACGGCGGCGTCGTTGGCCAGCCAGGAGCTGCTGATTGGCGGACAGCGGGCGCCGCGACACAGACCGGATGGTCGTGGATGTCCGAGACTCCCTGATCGCCGAGCGTACGTGGTCTGCGACGACGGCCTGGAACCGACCAGCACAATCAGGCGAATGGCAGCTGTTATCCACAAGTAGAGGCATTCACAGGCGATCCGGGCCGCAGAGTCTGATACACAGGGGTCACGACCCATCCATCGCCAGGGAGACAGGCCGATGAACGAGCGCTTCCTTCAGCTCAGCGATGTGGCGGAGATTCTCAACATCTCGTCGAGCCAGACCTACGCGCTGGTCCGCTCGGGTGAACTCCCGGCAATCAAGATCGGTGGACGCGGGCAGTGGCGGGTGGAGCGCACCGAGCTGGAGGCTTACATCCAGCGGGCATACGAGCAGACCCGCGCGTTCGTGGTCGCCAATCCGCTCGGTCGCGGCGATGCGCCCGCCGACGACCGGTACGCCGACTAGCCGACCAGCCGACGCATGTTTTCGAGCGCCGGCTGTCCGGCTCGTACGCAGGCACTCCCCATCAGGGGGTTCGGCGCACGAAACTGACCGACGACAGCGGGACGGTCCGCACTGCCTGGACCGACCGGGCCCGGCGGAACTCGTCGCCGGGATGTTCGGCGACCTCGACGAAGTCCGCTCCGACCCGGTCGATGGTGCCCGTCACAGCGGTACCGTCCAACACCACAACCGAGCAGACCGAACGATCGCGCACCACGCCACGCAGCGCGTACGGCAGGTCGAGCCGCACGGCCAGCGGACCTTCATGGCCAGGTTGGGCGGATACCGCGGTCAGCCCACGCACCCAGAGTACGGAACGGAATGGAACCAGCACTTCCTGGGCCGCGGACTCCTGCAGAAGTAACCAGTCCATCCCGAGCACGGCAAGCCGGCCGCCCAGGACCTGACCGGCTTCCCCCTCCCGCCCACCTACCAGCACCCCGATGCGCAGCGACGATCCGACCGCCGGCCGCAGTCTGTCGAGTAGGCGCAGGTAGGCGACTTCACGGCGGCTTCTGTCGACAAGCTCCGCATCGAGTTCAGCCGCTTGCGCGGCCTCCCACTGCATCTCAAGATCAGCAAACAGGGCTTCCCAGCGCAACCCGGCCCCCTTCCTCGTTCCCGGACCGGCCCGTGCGGCTGGACCGGCCCGTGCAGCCGGACCGGCCGCAGCGGTCAGGCCGATCGACTTTGAGCGCCCGGCAACACATCATCCGACCTGCCGGACGATCCACCGCATCCAGGGTCGCAGCCGACACTCCATGAGCAACAGCGAGCAAACAACACAAACCCGCTTGACAGCATTTCGACAGAGGACTACACAAGCAAACACAGCCAAACAACATATTTCATCATCATCCACCGGCCAGTCTGGAGGTCGCCGATGTCAGCTGGCCGGCGCCTGTCCGTCTTCATCGGGGGATCGGCCGCCGCTGCGGTACTGACAGTATTAATGATCAGAGAAGGTCCGCGGCGGGCGGACCTTCCGGATGCCATCAGCGCCGTACCCGACTGGGTCAGCGCAGATCCTGAGCATGCGCTCACGACCGTCGTCGGCCTCGCCGCCTGGGCATGCCTGCTGTGGCTGTGCGCGGGATTCGTCCTCGGCGTGCTGGCGATGCTGCCCGGTGCCGGCGGACGAGCGGCCGCAGCCGTCGCTCGGCGCGTTCTCCCAAGCGCTATGCGACATATTCTTGAGATCGCGCTCGGCGTCACCATCGCCGCCGGAACCGCCGTACCGGCGTTGGCGGTGAGTCCGACGGCAACCAGCGGAGCAGCAACCACCACGGGCGTGGCCTCCTCCTCGGCCAGCTGGCCTGACATCGACATCCGAGGGACACCGACGACGCTTGCGCCTGCGGACGCCGCCCCAGCCCCTCAGCTCGCCCCGGCCAGCCCAGGTCCTAGTAGCCGGCATACGGCTGTGAGCACGCCGACACCGACCGATTTTCGCTGGCCGGACCTTGAACCGCACGACAGCCCGGACCTACCCGCCACCCCGCACGCAACCGCGACACCATCGGGTGCACCGGGTGTGTCCCCGCATACAGACGCCGCCGTCCCACTGAACGTCCGGCCCGCCGGGCTCGCTCCCACGCAAGCGGCGCCAACGACGTTACCCACACAGGCAGCCAGCTCCCCTGGCCGGTCCGCCGATTCCGCCCCTGACCCCGGCATATCGGCCAATGCCCAGACGCCCTGGCCCGACCTCGACCTCGACCCGCACGCCGCCCCGTCACGCGATCCTCTGGTAGCGTCTGGGCCGCTCGGAATCGGTACCCCCGGACAGCCGCCATCCCCACCATCCGGTACCAGCGTCCTGGCCAGCGCCGAGGTCGTCGTGCTCCGCGGCGACACTCTCTGGGCAATCGCCGCCCGTTCTCTCGGGCCAGACACGACCACCGCGCAGATCGCGCGGGAATGGCCACGGTGGTGGGCCGCCAACGAGCATGTGATCGGCCCTGACCCCGACACGATCCTGCCCGGTCAGCGGCTCCAGCCGCCCCGCCCCGGGCCTTGACCCCGCCCGCCCCGCCGACCTGGAGAACAGCGCTGTGACCGTTGTGGCACCCGCACGTGCAAGCTCCACCCGCGCACGTCGCTTCTACCAGATACCGATCACGCCCACCGACCCTCCGTATGATGACGACCCACAAGCGGTGGCCTTGGTCGCATCGCCGCCCGCCCACTGCGCGGCGGCTCCCGTCGTCCTCGCTCTGCCCGGCACCCGCATGGATGATCCAACACGGCACGGGTCCGGCACCGGGTCCGCCAACGGGCCAAGGCGGCCCACAGCCAGGTCCGGACCTGTCGAGGCGCCCAACCGCTCCACCCCGACGGCGCGTGCCGTCGCGACCGTTGTCGTGCGCGCCATCGTGGAGGCCATGACCGGCATCCGGCCCGTCGCGCACCTTGCCACGTGGACGTCTGCGCAGGTCCAGGCAGACCTCGAACAGCTGGCCGCGAACAACGTCCGCAAACAGCGCTACACCTTGCGCTGCGTGCGGATATGCGAGCCCCGGGAAGGGGTTGCCGCGGTGATCGCCCGAGGCGAGCGCGTATCGGCCCTCGCCTTGCGAATGGAAACGAGCAGAGGGCGCTGGCAGGTCACGGCGCTACAAACCCG
>NZ_CAUVXL010000063.1:0-18815 GCF_963555915.1 Protofrankia sp. Cas4 | reverse complement strand
ATCACAATAAGAGCGACCGGCAACAGGGGCGTAGATCAGGCTGTGCTGCGGTTCGCCGGGTCGCCATGGCACCGCTTGTACTTGCGCCCGGATCCACATGGGCACGGTGCGTTGCGAGCAGGGCGGCTACTGCCTGCGGTGGCCGTCGGGGCGCCTACTGCTCCAGCGAGCCCACCGGGGGATGTCCCGGTGGTGACCTCGGTGGTGACCGCGGTGGATCCGCCGTCCACCGACGGCGCGGTGTAGCGGAGATTATCCGCAGGTCGACGTGGTTCCAGACCCTTGACGAATACCGGCGGCGGAGTCGGCACCGGCGGGCGGCCAGAGGTCTGCGGCGTGCCCTGCGCCGGCGGGGCAACCGGGACGGTGCCGTCGGTGGCGGCACCCGCCGTGGCGGCCCGTACCGCCGCGACCAGCGCGGCGCCGTCCGCTGCCTGCGTCTCGCCATCGGCCGGGACGATCGCTGTGCCGTCCGGCGGACTCACGCTCTGGGCAGCCGTGCCGTCTGTGGAGGGAATCTGGACCTCGGCGTTGAACAGCAGCCTGACCGATTCCTCCTTGATGCCCTCCATCATCGTCTGGAACATATCGTAGCCTTCCCGCTGGTACTCGACCAACGGATCACGCTGCCCCATTGCCCGCAGGCCGATACCCTCCTGCAGGTAGTCCATTTCGTAAAGGTGCTCGCGCCACTTTCGGTCGAGCACCGCCAGGACGACCCGGCGCTCCAGTTCACGCATGAGCGGTTCGCCGTCCGGACCGGAACCCAGCTCTTCCTCGCGCCGATCGTAGGCATCGTGGGCATCGGCCTGCAGATCCTCGACCAGCGTTTCGGTCGTCAGCCCGTCGCGTTCGTCAGGGGCCGGAATTTCCACACCCACCCGGTACAGCTCACCAAGACCGGACCAGAGAGTGTCGAGGTCCCACTCCTCGGGATAGCCATCCGCTGTCGCGCCCCGGACATAGCCGTCCACCGTGTCGTCGACGAAATGACGGATCTGCTCGTGCAGGTCCGCGCCTTCGAGAACCTTGCGACGCTCCTCATAGATGACGGTGCGCTGCTTGTTCATCACCTCGTCGTACTTCAGGACATTCTTTCGGATCTCAAAATTCTGACCTTCGACCTGCGTCTGCGCAGACCGGATCGCGCGGGTGACGATTTTCGACTCGATCGGCACGTCCTCGGGAATGTTGAGTCTGTCCATGATGCCTTCGACAGCGGCGGCGTTGAACAGCCGCATGAGATCATCGCCCAGCGACAGATAGAACCGGGACTCACCGCGGTCGCCCTGCCGGCCGGCTCGTCCACGCAGCTGGTTGTCGATCCGGCGGGACTCATGACGCTCGGTGCCGAGGACGTAGAGCCCGCCTAGCTCCACGACCTCGTCATGTTCAGCACCGACCGACGCCCGCGCCTTTTCCAGGGCCTCCGGCCACGCCGCCTCGTAGTCCTCGGGGGACTCGATCGGGCTGAGGCCACGCTCCCGCAGCTCCGCCTGGGCAAGAAACTCCGGGTTGCCACCAAGCATGATGTCGGTGCCGCGGCCGGCCATGTTGGTGGCAACGGTCACCGCGCCCCTGCATCCGGCCTCAGCGATGATCAATGCTTCCCGCTCGTGGTGCTTGGCGTTGAGCACTTCATGTTTCACGCCGCGTTTGGTCAGCTGCTTGGACAGGTACTCCGACTTCGCCACGCTGGTCGTGCCGACAAGAACCGGCTGCCCCTTCGTATTACGCTCGGCGATGTCATCGACGACCGCATCGAACTTGGCGACCTCGGTCTTGTACACGACATCGGGTTGGTCCGCCCGGACCATCGCCTTGTTCGTCGGAATCGGCACGACGCCGAGTGTGTAGATCTGGTGGAACTCGGCTGCTTCGGTCATCGCGGTTCCGGTCATACCGGACAGCTTGTCGTACAGCCGGAAGTAGTTCTGCAAGGTGATCGTGGCCAGAGTCTGGTTCTCCTGCTTGATCTCGACCTTCTCCTTGGCCTCGATCGCCTGGTGCATTCCCTCGCTGTAACGACGCCCGTGCAGGACACGGCCGGTGAACTCGTCGACGATGAGGACCTCGCCGTCCGTGACGATGTAGTCCTTGTCCCGGCGGTAGAGTTCCTTCGCCTTCAGTGAATTGTTGAGGTAGCCGACGAGCGGTGTGTTCACGGATTCGTAGAGGTTGTCGATACCAAGCTGGTCCTCGACCTTCGCCACCCCGGACTCCGTGATGGCGACCGTCCGCTTGCCTTCTTCGACCTCGTAGTCCGTGTCCTTCACCAGCATCGGAGCGATACGGGCGAACTCGGTGTACCAACGGGTTGGGTTGTCCGCCGGACCGCTGATGATCAGCGGGGTTCGGGCCTCGTCGACCAGAATCGAGTCGACCTCGTCGACGACGGCGAAGTTGTGCCCGCGCTGGACGAGTTCCTCGCCGCTCCAGGACATGTTGTCCCGCAGATAGTCGAAGCCGAACTCGTTGTTGGTGCCGTAGGTGATGTCGCCCTCGTACTGCTGGCGACGGACGGCCGGCTGCATCTGCGGATGAATGACGCCGACCGTCAAACCGAGAAAGCGGTGTACCCGGCCCATGTTCTCCGCGTCCCGCTGGGCCAGGTAATCGTTGACCGTGATAATGTGTACGCCCTTGCGGGACAGCGCGTTGAGATAGGCGGGCAACGTGGACACGAGGGTCTTGCCCTCACCCGTCTTCATCTCGGCGATGTTTCCCAGGTGCAGCGCCGCACCGCCCATGATCTGGACGTCGAAGTGCCGCTGCCCCAGGGTCCGTCGGGCCGCTTCACGCACCGCCGCAAACGCCTCGGGGAGGATCTCGTCGAGGGTTTCGCCCGCATCGAGCCGATGGCGGAACTCGTCGGTCATCGAGCGAAGCTCGGTGTCCGTGAGCCCGACGAAGTCGTCCTCGAGGAGGTTCACCTGATCTGTGATCGCCTTGAGCTTGCGCAGAATGCGACCCTCGCCGGCACGGAGGATCTTCTCGAGCACCACGGGCGAAACTCCTCGGGCGGTTGGTCGGCGGGGTCACCTACACAACGAGACTAGGCCGTGTCTCGTGGATGTTGCCAAGGCTAGGGCGTATCTGACTGGGCATCGATCCGCACGATCGAAGATCCATCAGATACGCCCCAGTCCCTCCGTGCTGATCGATCCGGCCATCCCACGGGTCGGCGGTTCCACAGGCTACCCGGCCGACCAGAAGTGACACGATCATGACTCGCTTCGGGTGACGGGAAGCCGGGGCTCCGCCGTAAGAGCGACCGACACCATGGCCACACTCCGACCAGAACAACGCCCGAGGCCCGGCATCGGTGCCCGAAGTCGGCGAAGTCCGGGTTCGGCACGGGATCGGCCGAACCCGCCCGGACGACGTCCAACTGGGACGGGGCCCATCCGGGGATCACCAGAGCTGTCGCACGGCGTCCGCCGTGATCTCAGGTGATCTCCAGAAGCTTCTCCCGAACCGCGTAGACCACCGCCTCCATGCGTGAGTGCAGCTGAAGCTTCTCGAGGATGTTGCGGATGTGGTTCTTAACCGTGTTTTCGCTGATGAAGAGCTGCTTGGCTATATCACGGTTGTTGAGCCCCTTGGCGACGAGCCGCAGGACCTCCATCTCGCGATCGGTGAGGCGGGGTGTCGGCAGCTGCGGCCGGTCGTCCGCCTTTTTGATCATCGATGCAAACTCGGTGAGGAGTTTCGACGCCATCGAAGGGCTGATCAGGCTCTGGCCACCGTGCACGGCGCGGATCGCGGTGGCAACCTCGTCGATCGAGATCTCCTTGAGCAGGTACCCCATCGCGCCCGCCTTGATCGCGTCGTAGAGGTCTGCCTCCTCGTCGCTGATGGTCAACATCACGATCTTCGCACTGGGTACGGCCTGCTTGATTGCGCTGGTCGCGTCGATCCCACCGCGCCGCGGCATCCGGACATCCATGAGGACGATGTCCGGTGCCATGTCGACCGCCATCGTGACGGCTTCCGCACCATCCGCGGCTTCGCCGACCACCTCGATGTTGGCCTCCTGTTCGAGGACCATTTGCAGACCGCGCCGGAACAGCGCATGGTCGTCTACGACGAGCACCCGTATGGGATCCGTCGGTGACGGCGACCCATCCTCCCCGAGTTGGCGCCCATCCCCCGTCATGTGACCTCCTTCGCGTCGCGACGGCCTGCGCCTCGGCCACCCCGTGCCGGTGCACGGGGTGGCCGGGACGTGACTGAAGACGTCCACGGCAGATGGTCCCACGTCGACTAGACCTGCATACGTTTACACCGTTGCAACCGCGCCACGAGGTTCGTCATACCTCTCGCCCCGGCTGGTCCGGCGATCTCGTCCTGCGGTGCCCGCATCGGGCTCGTCGTGCTCGCCCGACTCAAGCCGGATCACTCCGTAGTCGTATCCACACCTTCGGTACACCACGCTCGGCAGACCCGTGCGGACGTCCCGGAAGAGGTAGAAGTCATGACCGACGAGCTCCATGTTCGACAGGGCATCGTCGAGAGTCATCGGCGTGGCTCGATGGATCTTCTCACGGACGACCATGGGCGACCAGTCCGGATCCCCGTAATCTGCGTCGCTATCGGCACCTGCGTGGACATCGCCGTCACGATCGGGGTCGGCACGCCTCGCGGAGTCGCCGAAGCCTTCCGTACCGACCCGCGGCTCGCCCACGGCCCGCGAGAGCTGGCCCGACGACCCACGCGCCGCGCCGTTGTGGCAGCTGCGTCGTTCAGCGGCGCGCCGTAGCCGTTCCGTGAGCTTTGCCGCTGCCAGGTCGAACGCAGCGAACGGATCCGCGGCGGCAGCCTCGGCTCGGATCACCGGGCCCCGTGAGAACACGGTCAGCTCAACACGATCACAGACATCCGCCATCCGCGGATTGTGTTCGCGGGAGAGCTCAGCATCCACCCGGAAGGCCTTGTGATCGAACCGCTCCAGCTTCGCAATCTTGGCTTCGGCGTGCTTGCGGAACCTCTCGGGAACCGCGGTGTGCCTTCCCTTGAAGACGATGTCCACTCGTTTCACCTTCCTGTCGACCGGAGGCGGCGATGACCGAACGATCCCGCGGGATCGAGCCAATCCGACCTTCCGATGCAATTCCGTATGTCAGGGCTTATCTGCCTCGTTCCTTCCGGCCGGACCCCGAGCGCCCTGGTCCGTCTCTTCGCTTGTCCACTCCCGCGGCGCCGGTGCGGGTGACGACAGTTTCAACCCTGCGGTACCCCGGTCGCAGCCAAATGGACACCTTGGGGCCGGTCATCTCGAGAAGGGCGGCGGCGCGCCGATGTCTCGAGGAGCGCGGCGGCGCGCAGACGTCGCGGCGACTACGGCGGCGGCTGATACCGGTACCCCACCGGCACGCAGCGCCCGCGCAGCCTCGGTCAGGGTCGCACCCGTCGTCACAACATCGTCGATGACAATGAACAACGCGGCCGGCGGTGAACAGTGAGTGACCCTGTCCTGCCCCGGCAAACCCCTGGCGAGATGGAGTTCGTCGACAATTCGGACTCCGTGTCGCAGCCCGAACGCACCGCTGAGATTGCTCGCGCGCTCCACCGCGGATAGAGCGGCCTGATCGGCCACCGCCCGGGCCGCCCGCAGCATCGCGACCACCCGTACCGGCACCCCGGCCGCGCGCAGCACCCCTGCGGCGCCGTCACCGAGCCTGCGTACATGGTCGAAACCTCGCCGGCGAACGGCCGACCGGGTCGACGGCACCGGCACAAGAATCACCAAGCCGGTATGCGCCGTCCCGACGCGGGCCGCCATCACCGCACGGGCAAGCGCCAACGCCAAAGGCCGCCGGGCGTCCTGCCGGCCTTTCTCCTTGAACGCCAGCAGAAGCTGGCGGCACGGTCCGTCGTAGACGGCGCCGGCAAAGCATCGCGGTGGTGGCCCCCGCCGCCCCGGTGTGGCCATCTGTCCCGGAGCGGCGAGGAATGCCGGACGATCGACCGAGGCTGCGCAGGTCGGGCAGACCGCCGGGCCCGGACGGCCACAGCCGGCGCAGGCACGCGGCAGGAGAAGATCCAGAAGGACCTCGAATGCGGTGCCGATATACGTGTTGGGCATGTATGGGATGGTCGGCCCGTTGCGTCCGCTTGGCGAGGGCGCTGCAGTCCCTGTGGACAACTCGGCTGTGGACGACAATGGCCGCGAAGAGCGCCGCACGAAATGATCTGCGGGAAGTCGCCTCTCCCCGCGCTGGCAGAGGCTCCGAGACATACGACTTCAGGGAGACCGACATGACCGACGGACCCGGCTGGGGGCAGCCGCAGCAGCATGGCGGGCCCGATCCCGCTCAGGGCCAACCGCCACCCCCGCCCGGCTGGGGCCAACCACAGCCGCCACCCGGCTGGAACCAGCAACCGCCGCCCCCGCCCAGCTGGGGCCAGCCACAGCCGCCCCCGCCCGGCTGGGGCCAACCACAGCCGCCACCCGGCTGGAACCAGCAGCAACCGGGCGGACCCGGCCAGTGGGGGCCGGGACAGCCCGGACCATGGCAACAGGCCGAAAAGCCGGGGATCATCCCGCTACGGCCGCTCGCGGTCGGCGAGATTCTCGATGGTGCCTTCTCCGCACTGCGCCAGAACCCCGGGGCGACCATCGGGCTGACCGTCGCCGCGACCACCGTGGTCCAGATCATCAGCACTCTGCTGACGGCCTGGAGTCAACGGACGTCCACCAATGCGGAGATCTTCGCCACGATCATCACCGCTGTGCTCTACGGCGTTCTCGCCATCGTCCTGGCCGGGATGCTGAGCGCGGTGATCAGCGACGCTACCCTGGGTAGCAAGATGAGTGCCGGCGAAGCCCTGCGACGCATCCAGCCCCGGTTGGGAGGCCTGATTGGCCTGTCCCTCGCAGTAGGCGCCCTGACCCTTCTCGGACTCATCGGGCTGATCATCGGCGCCCTGTTCGTCACGGTCGCGCTGGCCATGTCAACGCCCGCATTCATCCTCGAGGGCGGGAGCATCGGGACGGCCATGCGGCGTTCGTGGACGCTGGTCCGTGGCGCATGGTGGCGAACCTTCGGGATCATACTGCTCACCTACGTCATGGTCACGGTCCTCACGGCCATCCTCCTGATCCCCCTGGCCGTGATCATCACCGCTGGTGGCGGCTCTCTGACCGATCCCTACAGCGGCGCCCTGACAACGCTCGGCCTCCTGGTCACCGCCGTCATGAACATCGCGGTCCGGGCTGTGACCACGCCCATCACGGCGGGGGTCATCGTGCTGCTGTACATCGACCGCCGCATCCGGTTGGAAGGCCTGGACGTAACCCTCGCCCAAGCGGCACGGGACCGTGCGACGAGCGGCCGGGGATACCAGTAGACGTCATGGTCGGGCCGACGGTAACCCGCGACGGGGCGGCGGACGACGCTCGCCACGAACTTTCCAGGGGCATCTACCACGATGCCGGGCCGGGATGGACCGAGCGCGTGCTGAGCTGGATCGGTGACCGGCTGACCGACCTGTGGACCAGCGCCACCCAGCCGTCGGGCCACGGGCTCGGCATAGCGGCGGTCGTCATCGTGATGGCCCTGGTCGCCGGCGTCGTGTGGCTACGGCTCGGCCCGGTACGACGGACCGCGCGAACGAAGATAGTCGATCTTGATCTCGGCAGCCCGCTGTCCGCCGCCGCGCTGCGAGCCGAGGCCGACAGCCGTGCGCTGGCGGGTGCCTTTGCCGAAGCGGTGCGGTCACGACTGCGGGCAATCGTGCGGATGTTGGAGGAGACAGGAGTGCTGGAACCCCGGCCGGGACGCACCGCGGGCGAGCTCGTCGCCGAGATCGCCCGAATCGACGCCGGGAAAACGCCCGCTCTGGACGCGGCGGTAACGGTGTTCAGCGAGATCTGGTACGGCGGGACCGAGGCATCCGCGGCCTCCTACCGGCTCGTCGTCCAAGCGGATGAGGTGCTGATGGGTATGCGGCCGCACCTGGTGGGCCAGCCGGTTCGCACCTTCACGGCGCCGGCGTGACCACCACCGCGCTGCGTACCGGACCTGCCCCCGGGGCGGTCCAGCGTCGAGTCCGGGCCGGCGCCGTCCTCGTCCTGCTGGTCATCGCGTCCGCCGCCGCATCCACCATGGTTGCCACGCCCAACGGCCGCCCGCTCGATCCGACGTCGGCCGCACCGGGTGGGACCAGAGCACTGGCTGAGATCCTTGGGGCACACGGCGTCGGCGTCACGGTGACGGACAACCCCACCGAGGCCACGGCAACTGCCGCGGGTCGCGACACCACGATCGTGCTGGCATATCCCGAGCGCGTCACCCCGGCGACCCTTGATGCCCTTGCCAACACGGTCAACCGGGGCAGCGACCTGCTGCTCATCGAGCCGGTCACCGCTGTCCTCGAGGCGTTGGATCTACCGCTGGCCAACACCGGCGGCGTTGCGCCCGCGACACCTGTGCCGGGGTGCGGGCTGCCCGAGGCCGAGGTGGCACAGGCCGCCACTCTTGGCGGCGGTTCGGGCTTCCGCGTCACCCAGCCGAGCGCCAGCCGGGTGGCGGCCTGTTACCCGGTGCATGCGACCGCGACCCTGGTCGTGCTGGCGCAACCGGCCGGCGCCACGGCGGGGCGCCGGCCCGGACGGTTCGTCGTGGCCGGTAGCGCCGCGTTCATGACCAACGGGCAGCTGGCCCACGAGGGCAACGCGGCACTCGCAATCGGGCTTCTCAACCGGCATGCGGCGGTGACCTGGGTGCTCCCGCAACCGGGCGGGCCGGGCTCCGTCGCCGCCCGCAGCAGTCTGGTCGACCTGCTTCCCGACCGGGTCGTGCTCGGCTGTCTCCAGCTCGCCGTCGCGCTGGTCGTCCTCGCCCTGTGGCGCGGACGCAGGCTCGGGCCGCCGGTGGCCGAACCGCTGCCGGTCGTGGTGCGGGCGGCTGAGACCGTCGAGGGGCGGGGACGGCTCTACGCGGCGGGGAAGGCACGGGAACTGGTCGCAGCGGCGCTGCGGGCGGGACTGCGGGCACGCCTGGCCGAACGACTCGGGCTGGCGACCCGGGCCGGCCCACCAACCTCGCGGAACCCCGCGGCCACGCATCCCGAACCGGACCCGAACGCGCTCGTGACCTCGGTCGCCGATCGAACCGGGCGGTCACCGGTCGAGATCGCATCGCTCCTGTACGGTTCCGGGATGAGTCACCACACCACCGCGGCAGCCGGCATGTTCCAGACAAAGGGCGCATCAGTCGACGATCATGCGCTGTTGGGGCTGGCGGAGCAGCTCGACGCGCTCGACCAGGACGTGGCGGCGGGATGAGCGCCCCGGGAACACCCAGCGACAGCGATGTTGTGGTAACGAAACCTTCACAGAGAGAGACGGCCACCGGGTCAGCCATGTCGACCGAACCGCACCTGTATCCCGGCCCGCCGGCGGCCGAATCCCCCCCTCATCGGGGTACACCGGATGAATCCGAGGCGGCCCGCCAAGCGCTGATCGCGCTGCGCGAGGAGGTGGGCAAGGCTGTCATCGGCCAGGATGCCGCGGTCAGCGGCCTTGTCGTGGCACTGCTCTGCCGCGGGCACGCGCTGCTCGAGGGCGTCCCGGGGGTTGCCAAGACCCTGCTGGTCAGGGCACTCGCCGCGGCGTTGTCCCTGGAGACCAAGCGGCTGCAGTTCACCCCCGATCTGATGCCGGGAGACGTCACCGGATCGCTCGTCCACGACATCGGCACATCCCGGTTCACCTTCCGGGAAGGGCCGGTGTTCACCAACCTGCTGCTTGCCGACGAAATCAACAGGACGCCGCCCAAGACTCAGGCCGCGCTCCTGGAGGCGATGGAGGAACACCAGGTCAGCGTCGACGGAGCACCGCGGCGGCTGCCGGTACCGTTCGCGGTCATCGCCACCCAGAACCCGATCGAGCACGAAGGCACCTACCCGCTGCCCGAAGCGCAGCTCGACCGCTTCCTGCTGAAACTCACCGTGCCGCTGCCGCCGCGGGACGACGAGATCAGGATGCTCGCCCACCACGCGTCCGGCTTCGACCCCGCCAACCTCGATGCGGCCGGAATCCGGCCGGTCGCCGGACCGTCGCAGTTGGCGGTCGCCCGCGACGCCGTCCGCGCCGTCGCGGTCCGACCGGACGTCCTCGCCTACATCGTCGACCTGGCCCGGACAACCCGGGCCGCACCCGCCGTCGCGCTGGGAGTTTCCCCGCGCGGTGCGACCGCACTGCTGGCTACGACACGGGCGTGGGCCTGGCTGTCCGGACGCGGGTATGCGACCCCGGACGACGTCAAGGCGCTCGCGCGACCGACCCTGCGGCACCGGCTCACGTTGCGTCCCGAGGCCGAGCTCGAAGGCGTGACCGCCGACACCGTCCTCAACCAGGTGCTGGCCACCGTGCCCGTACCGCGGTAAAAGAGCTCACGGGTGGCCATCACCGGACGGGCCGCGGCGCTCGCATTCGCGAGCGCGCTGATCATTTTGTTCTCCCCGGCCCCAGGCTGGACGCTGCTGGTGGCCAACGGCCTGCTGATCGTCGCAATCGTCGTGGATCTCACGCTCGCCGGCGGCGTGCGCACGCTGGTGTTCGCCCGGTCCGGGCCGAACGCGGCACGGCTCGGTGAAGCGGTGCCGCTCGTTCTGGCGGTGACGAACACCGGGCGCCGGACGGTTCGCGCCCACATCCGGGACGCCTGGCCGCCGTCGTCGGGCGCCACACCACGCGTCTGGCCGGTGACCGTCCCAGCTGGACAACGGCGCTTCGGCGACATGGTGCTGCGGCCCACCCGCCGGGGTGACCGGCATCCGTACCGGATAACGGTCCGCTCGCTGGGACCCCTCGGCCTCGCCGGCCGGCAGGGCCGGCACGTCGCGCCCTGGCGGCTGCGGGTGTTACCGGCGTTCACGTCCCGCCGCCACATTCCCGCCGCGTTCGCCCGCCTGCACGAGATCGAAGGTAACGTCACACTGCGCGGGGGCGGACAGGGCTCGGAGTTCGACAGCCTGCGCGACTATGTTCCGGGCGACGACGTTCGAATGATCGACTGGCGGGCCAGCGCACGGCGCGGCACGGTCGCGGTCAAGTCGTTCCGGCCGGAACGTGACCGCCGGGTCATCTGCGTCCTGGACACCGGGCGGACCAGCGCCGGTCGGATCGGCGACGCTCCACGCCTGGACCACGCGATGGACGCCGCCCTGCTACTGGCCGCAGTGGCCGCCCGGGCCGGTGACCGGGTCAGCCTGATCGCCCATGACGCGGTCGCCCGCGTCACGCTGCCCTCGGCAGGCGGCCCGAATCTGCTGGTCAGGATGAGTGCCGCGCTGGCGCTGGTGGAACCGGTGCTGACCGAGGCCGACCACCGGGCGATCGTCTCCACGGTCATGCGTACCGCCAGCCGGCGGTCCCTGGTGGTGCTGTTCACCGAACTTGCTCCCGCGGTGATCGAGGAAGGTCTGTTGCCGGCACTGCCGGCACTGACCGCTCGGCACACCGTCGTCGTCGCGGCGGTGAGCGACCCGCGCGTGGCTGAGCTCGCGGCCGGCCGCGGCGACGTCCGCGCGCTGTATTCCGCCGCCGCTGCCGAACAGGCGCTGCTTCGGCGACGCCAGCTCACCGCTCTGCTCCGCCAGCACAGTGTGCAGGTCGTGGATGCCCCACCCGCGACCTACGCGGCCGCCGTCACCGACATCTACCTGACGCTGAAATCTGCTGGCAGCCTGTAGCTCCACAGCCTGTAGCTCGACAGCTTGTAGAGGCTCGCCCGAACCGGGCCCGACGTGGCGCCGGTGCCCGGTCAGACGGTCGGCGCGAGATCGGCAGAAAGATCCTCTTCCAGGTCGCCGGTCTCCCCCGCGGCCACGGCACGACGGCCGTAGACCCAGACATATCCGACGAACACCGCCAGGGCGAGGGCGCCGATGGCGATCCGGACCCCGGCGGGCAGGGCTGACGGTGTTACGAACGCCTCGATCAGACCGCTGACCGCCAGGGCGACGGCCAGGCCGAGTGAGATCACGACAGCCGCCCGGCCCTCAGCCGCCAGCGCCTCGACCCGGCGGCGCGGGCCCGGATCGATGATGGACCAACCCAGGCGTAGGCCGACCGCGCCCGCGGTGAACACCACGGTCAGCTCCAACAACCCGTGCGGCAGGATCAGCGTGAAGAACTGGGACGCCTCGCCGCAGCTGGTCATGTAGCCGCCGACAAGCCCGAGGTTGCCGGCGTTGACCAACAGCACCGTCAGCGTCGGGATGCCAGCCAGGGCACCCAGCGCGATGGCCGAGGCGCTCACCCAGGCGTTGTTCGTCCACACATGTGCCGCGAACGAAGAGGCGGGATTCTCCGAGTAGTACCTGGCGAAATCCGTCCGGCACAGGGCTGCCACCTCATCCCGGGGAAGCAGCCCGCTGTACGCGGCCGGGGAGTTCACCACCCACAGGCCCAGGGCGAGAGCCACCGCGAGCGAAACCGCGCAGGTGGCGAACACCCAGCCGCGACGGGCGTATACCGCCGCCGGGAACGTCACGGCGAAGAACCTGCCGACAACATGCCAGCCCGGGTCCCGGGCACCCGCGACAACGGACCGCGCCCGGGTCACCGTGCCGGCAAGGCGGTCAACCAGCATCGGGTCCGGATAGCGGCTACGGATCACCGACAGGTGCGTCGCGACCTTCTGGTAGAGGTCCACCAGCTCGTCGAGCTCTGCACCGGACATCCGGCGGGGCCGCGCGGCCCGCCGGACGAGGTCCTCCAGGCGGGCCCATTCGGCGCGATGCAGGCTGACATATGCATCAAGATCCATTCGGCTCCCACCTCTCCATCGCGCTCCGCGCCCGGACTGCGACTGCGACTGCGACTGCGACTGCACATCTTGATCACAGCGAGTATCCGGCAGACATCGGATGGGTGGGAACAGACAGGTTGAGGATAATGGGTGCCCCTGCCCGGGCCTGCACCCCCCGGGAGATATCGTCCAGAATCATGCGGGAGACGACACGGACCGGAGACGCGGCGTGAGCCAGTTGGTCACCGGCGAAGCCGTCACGATCGACCTTCGAGTCGCCCGGCTCGGCTCGCGGCTCATCGCCGCCACTGTCGACCTCAGCCTTCAGGTCGTCGCGCTCCTCATCATGGCCTTCGCCGCGTTCATGATCGTGGGTCCGGACAACGACGCGCTCGCCGCCACCGTCTATCTGCTCATCGTGGTCACGGTACTGGTCGGCTACCCGGTGACGGCCGAGACCGTCTGGCATGGACGCACCATCGGCAAGGTGGCCATGGGGCTGCGCGTGGTGCGCGACGACGGCGGACCGATCCGGTTCCGCCATGCCTTCGTCCGCGGCCTGCTCGGTGCCGTGGTCGAAAGGCCCGGTGCCCTGCTGGGGATCCCCGCCGTGGTCAGCATGCTGATCTCGGAGAGATCCAAGCGGCTGGGCGACCTCCTCGCCGGCACGGTCGTCCTACAGGAGCGGATCCCACGCGGTAACGCCGCGCCGGTGATGATGCCTCCGCAGCTCGCCTACTGGGCGTCCAGCCTGGACCTGTCCGTGTTCGGGGACGCCCTGGCGCTCTCCGTCCGTCAGTTCCTCGGCCGGGTCCAGGAGCTCTCACCCGAGGCTCGCGAGCGAATCGGCAGCCAGCTCGTGGCTTCCGTGCTTGCCGTCGTCACGCCACCACCGCCGCCGGGTACACCCGGTTGGGCCTACCTGTCCGCGGTCCTCGCCGAACGCACCGCACGTGCACATCGGCGGCTCACCGGCGGCCCGCCGGGATGGCAGCCGTCGCCCTACCCGAATCCGGCATTCCAGCATCCGGTCTCCCCGCACCCGACCCAGCGGATGCAGCCGACCCAGCCGACCCAGCCGATTGAGCAACCCGCACCCGGCCCCTTCGTCCCGCCGAGCTGAAAGCCCGTTTTAGGTCGATCCTCGTCCGGCGCCATCAATGATCGAGGCGACCGGACCGGCGGATCATCCGGATCCCTCAGGTGACGCAGGTGATGCGACTCAGCAGAAGGCGCGCCGCCTCCTAAGGATCACCCGGTGACCGTGCGTGTCGACCGGGATCAGATTCACATCGGGGGCACGAGCGGGCGGTGCCCTTCGGTCGCACAGTCCGGGCAGGACGTCGTGGACCTGATCTGGCATGGTTCGCCATCCAGCCGCGCCGCCTGAAGCAGGCCCACCCGCCCGACGCCATCACAGGTCGGACACAGCATGTTGACTTCGCGGCCAGCAGGCTCGGGCCGATCGCCCGCAGCTGGCTGCGCGCTCACCGGCGCCGTCCCGTAGCCACGGGACCACTGTAGGGACCACGAAAGGCACGGTCGGGATATTCAGGACTTTTCAGGTCCGGATCAGAGCATAGTGTGCCCTGGCTCATACTCCAGCGCATGCCTTCGGACAACCGGGGAACTCATCGACGCGACCGGGCACACCCGGCCAGCCGCACCGCGCACAACCCGGCGGCGCGGCGCACAACATAGCCCCATCCAGGGGACAGCGAGCGCGCCGGGTTCCGGCCTGCCACGGGGGTCAGTCAGAATCTCCTCGTGGGCCACAGCTCATGTGATCATGGAAGGTGACGTCACGGCCGTGCAGAGAGACTCCGCGTTGCAGACCCTCACGGATGGTCACGACAACAGGGTGACCGGTGTCAACGACGACGGCGTCAGTGACGTTCACGGTGGCGATCGCGGTGGCGGTGGCGGTGGCGGTGGCGGTGGCGGTGGCGACGATGACAACGGCGGTCGTCGGCGTCGGCGTCGGGGTGGCCGGCTCACCCGCATCGGGCTGGTCGTCACCACCGCAGGGCTCGGCTTGGCGCTGCTGTTCCTACCTATGATCAGCGCGGTTGGCCTGTTCGCCAAGGCATCGGCCGACCATTACCTGGCTCTGCCCGCCGAGCTCGCCACGCCGCCGCTTCCTCAGAGCTCCACCATCCTCGCCGCTGACGGCAGTCTCATCGCGACGCTGCGCGGCGAGGAGAACCGCACCGTGGTTGACGGCAAGGCCATCCCGAGGGTCATGCGGGAGGCCATCGTCGCCATCGAGGATTCGCGTTTCTACACCCATGGCGGGGTGGACGTGAAGGGGGTCGCCCGGGCGGCGCTGCGCAACAGTGAGGCGGGCGACGTCCAGCAGGGCGCCTCGACGCTGACCCAGCAGTACGTCAAGAACGTGCTGCTGCAGAACGCGCGTACCAAGCAGCAGCGTGAGGACGCGGCAGGGACGTCGCTCCAGCGCAAGATCCAGGAAGCCCGGTATGCCGTCGCGCTGGAGAACACCCTCACCAAGGACGAGATCCTCGGCCGCTACCTCAACATCGCCTACTTCGGTAACGGGAACTACGGTGTCGGTACCGCCGCCCAGAACTACTTCCATGTCGGGATCGCAGACCTGACGCTGCCCCAGGCGGCGCTGCTGGCCGGGCTCGTGCAGAGCCCCTCCCTGTACGACCCGGTGAACCATCCCGACGCCGCCAGGGTCCGCCGCGACGTCGTCCTGGACCGGATGGCGGAGCTCGGCTACATCACCCCGGCCACCGCGGACACGGCGGAGGCCACCCCGGTCACGGTCATCCGGGCCGCCGCAGCGGCAGCACAGGACTCGTGCGAAACGTCAAGCGCGCCCTTCTTCTGCGACTTCGTCCGTGCCCAGCTGCTCGCCGACCCGGCGCTGGGCACGACCGAGGCCGAGCGCGCCCGGCAGGTCCACGAAGGCGGCCTGGTGATCAGGACGACGCTACAGCCCAAGGTCCAGGCTGCGGCCCAGGACACGGTCAACGCCGTCATAGCGCCGAGCAACCCGGTGTCGGCGACCGAGGTGGTGATCGAACCGGGCACCGGCAACATCCTGGCGATGGCGGTGAACCGGGTGTTCGGCTCGAACTCCGCCGCCAACCAGACCAAGGAACCGTTGCCGACCACGGCGGTCTTCCAACCAGGCTCGACGTTCAAGACCATCACCCTCGCCGCCGCGCTCGAGGCAGGCTACGGGCTGAACACCCAGTTCTACTCACCGGCCTGTTACATTTCCAAGCGCTACGCCATCGACCGGCACGACGGCAGTAGCTGCTCCACCGGCTACGCCAATGCCGAGCCGGACGAAAGCGGCGTCTACGCCATGCCCGAAGCCACCTGGAAGTCGGTGAACACCTACTACATCCAGCTGGAGGAGAAAGTCGGCCTACCCGCCGTCATCGACATGGCGAACCGGCTCGGCGTCCCCGCCTCCTACCTCGCCAAGGCCTGGGGTGACCTGACTATCGGCTCCAAGGCCGTCCCGCCGCTGGACATGGCCAACGCCTACGCCACCCTCGCCGCCCACGGTATGCACTGCAACCCGCGCTACATCCTGTCGGCTACCGACTCCAGCAACCAGAATGTCGACATCGCCCCCGCGCCCGCCTGCAAGCGGGCGGTGTCCGCCGGTGTCGCAGACACCGTCACGAGCATCCTGACCGGTGTAATCACCCAGGGCACGGGGTACCCGAACGCCGCGGCGATCGGGCGCCCGGCCGCCGGCAAGACCGGCACCACGGACAACTACTCGGCCGCGTGGTTCGTCGGGTACACCCCGCAGATGGCCGCCGCCGTCGCCGTCGGCAACCCGAAGGGTGCTCAGGGCAACCCGCTGAGGGGTATCGTCGCGGACGGCCGGACCTGGTCGCGGGTGTTCGGCGGGGATCTCCCGGCGATCATCTGGGGTCGCTCGCTGCGCCAAGCCCTCGCCGGAGTCCCGGCCATGCCGATGTCGAAGGCGGATCCCACCGTGGCCAGCGGAACCAAGGGCGGGTTGTTGTCCACTCCCCCGCCGGCGCCCGCCGCTTCCGCACCCGACCCGACCGCCGGTCTGCTGCCGGGTACCACCACGACCCAGCCCGGGGGCGGGGCCACGACACCGTCATCGGGTGTCACGATCCCGACGGCTCCGACGGCTCCGCCGACTACGCCCCGGTCCCGCTGACCGGGTAACCGCATCCGGGATCGGGCGAACAGTGCCCGCCAGGCTCACCGCAATGACGTTGAGTAACCGAAGGACCAGAAGGAACAGACAGCCTCGCGACTACGGATAGTAACTTCCCGCAGCTCCAGCCCGAGGTGGACTGTCCTGAATCCTCACGGCGCCCCTGATCGACATCCAATAATTTTGCTACTCAGTGTAATTAACTTGCGCGCCACCGTATCTCATGCTTTCATCGATCTAGTCTTATCTGATGATTTAGACAATTTATCAGGATATATCGTTCATATTCCACGTTGAACGCGAAGGGGTACGGTGCTCTCCGACGTTCGCGATACCGATCTTGAAGGTTTCCTCGCTCGTCTTCTTGCCGTTGAGGCATCGGCCGTCACCGCTACCGCCGACCTTCGCAACGACCTTCATCTGGACTCGCTCCAACAACTGGAACTCCTGGTCTGGCTCGCGGCGCGGGGCGTGGACATCGACGCGACCCCCGCGGGCCAGATCGCAACTGTCGCGGACGCGTGCATGCTCCTCGAGGCTGCCCGTGGCAGCGCCGGTGACGGGCACCCGGTCGTCGGCCGTCGGCGGGACGTGCCGCCCGGCCCCGTGACTCGAGCCGGAGTGAGGTCACCCAGGCTGCACAACGGCAGATTCGCGTTGCGGCCGGTGACCCCGGAGTACCTGCCGTTCCTGTACGAGCTGGCGATCTCGGAGGAGGTCGGTTTCCGCTGGCGTTTCCGCGGTGCCGTACCCAACCAGGAGACGTTCCAGGCGGGGCTGTGGCAGGGGGTGCTCGCCCAGTTCGTGGTGGTGCTCCCCGCAACGGGAGAACCGATCGGTCTTGTCGTCGCCTACAACGCGGACACCACCCGCGGCATCGCCTACCTGGCCGCGGTGTTCACTCCGGACTACCTGCTCACCGGGCTGCCCGCCAGCGCGGTCGAGCTGTTCGTCCGATATCTGTTCCAGGTCTGGAACCTGCGCAAGCTGTACATGGAGGTGCCGGAATTCAACTATGAACTGATCGCCAGTGGCGAGGGACGCCGGTTCGATGTCGAAGGTCGGCTGCGGGACTTCAACTACTACGACGGCCGGTTCTGGGACGAGTACCTGCTCGCGCTCTGCCGCCACCACGTCGGACTCCCCCCGGTCCCGTCGACCTCCCACCCGGTCCCCGTACCGGGTGCACCATCGCTGTCCGGAATACCGGACTTTCCCACCGGGGCAGGGACATGACGGCCTTCCTGCTGGACGCCTTCGAGCGAGCAGCCGGACGCGGCGGATCACTCACCCTGACCAGAGCGGGCGGGGACGAGACCATCTCGTGGGCACAGGTCCACGCCGAGGCGATCGGCCTCGCCGGATTCCTCCAAACGGCCGGCATCGGCCGGGGCACCGCGGTGGGACTCCTCGGTACCACCAGCCGCACACTGGTCACCGCGATCCGCGCGGTCTGGCTCGCCGGAGCGAGCGTCACCGTCGTGACGCCCCCGACCAGCGGCGATCCGACGCTGGTCGCTGACGCATGCCGCAGCGCCGTCCGCAGCGCCGACCTCGACGTGCTGCTGCTCTGCCCACCGTTCGACACCTTCACCGCAGGCCTCGCCGCCAGCCCCGCGGTGCGTGGGTGCCGGGTCGTCGCCGTCGACGACCGGATGAGGCAGGCCGTCACCGGCACGCCCTACGCCCGGCCCGACCTGACCGACGGCGACACCGCGCTGCGGCAGTTCACCAGCGGATCGACCGGCGAACCGAAAGCGGTCCGCATCACCCACGGCAACCTCGCGGCGAACCTCACCGGGATCATGGACGTGACCCGGCACGAAGAGGTACCCGACTGCCTGGTCTCATGGCTGCCGCTGTTCCAC
>NZ_CAUVXL010000062.1:0-17210 GCF_963555915.1 Protofrankia sp. Cas4 | reverse complement strand
GGAGTACCAACCGAAGCCGCACCGGCTCCGCCTCGTCGACTCGGTCGCGGAAGAAGTCGTCGAGATCCTCGGCTGCACCGGCGGCTGCACCGGGGCCGGCGCTGCCGGCGGACCCGGCGCGGCTCCCGAACACCCCGTCCAGGATGCCCACCTGGGCACCAGCCGCCGCCGGCAGGACGCCCGGCACCGCGGGGTAGCCGGCGTTCGCGGCCAGCTGGTCAGCCGCCCGGCTGACCGCCGCGGCGGTCAGCGCCGTGGTCCCCCACAGCAGCGGCAACGACCCGGCCAGCGCGAGCGCCAGCTCCTTGGCGGGGCTGACGAACGTCTCACTGCTGGGTCGGCAGCGCATCGCCACGTCCTCCAGCCGCGCGGCCGTGGCCTCGATCGCGCCGGCTCCCTCGGCGCCGCCCGGGACGAGACCCAGGGCGTGCACGGCAACCACCGTCGGGACGAGCAGCGCCCAGAAACTCGCGCGGGTGGGCCTGGCGTCCACCACCGGGACCGCAACGAACAGTGCCCGGGCCCGGTCTGCCAGCGCGGCCAGCGGCGAGTCGGGTGCGCCCACGGCAAGCGTCCGGCAGCCGCGACGATCAGCTTCCTCCAGCGCGGACAGCGCCTGCCCATCGCGTCCCGAGCCCGACACGACGATCACCAGGTCGGCCACGCCGGCCCATCCGGGCAGACCGAAACCGTCGTATTCGAGTACCGGAACGGGGCAGTCGGGGCCCGTCACCGCGGTGAGCGCCGCACCGAACGCCGTCGAGCCGCCAGCCCCGGCCACCAGCACGGCGCGCGGACGGCCGTCAGCCGCGAGCGAGGCGACCCCGGTCTCCTGCGCCAGCGCCGCGGACTCCCGGACCTGGCGGGCCGACGACGCCACGTGCAGCAGCATGCCGGACGGGTCGGCCCCGGTCAGCCGGGCAACATCGTCAAGGATGCCCTCGTCCACGATCGCCCCCCAGTTTCCGCGTGTCTGGCCCATCATCGCGTTCGCTCGTCCGGGCCGCCGGCCATGCGATGCTCCCGGCGCCGGTCACCCCATATGTCGACCCATTTCTCAGGACGAGCTGGGCACCGGGGTCTCGACATCGCCGGTCGCATCCCCTACCGCGTCCCGTGGCCGGGGATCGGTCTGGACAGCGTCCGTCTGGACAGCGCCAGCCTGCACGTCGCCAGTCTGGACAGCGCCACCAAAGGGAACTGCCTCGTCAAGCAGCATCACCGGGATCTCGTCGCGGACCGGGAAGGCCAGGCCGCACGAGGTGCAGACCAGGACGGGCTCACCGGCGAGGGCATCCGAGCGCAGCGGGGCATGGGCCGGGCACGGGCAGGCGAGAATCTCCAGCAGGAGTGGATCGAGACTCAACGGTCGATCTCCCTTCCATGACGAATGCGGGTGAGGACCTCGTTCCGCACCCGTGACATCGTGGCATGGTCGGGAGCCTCCACGTTCAGGCGCAGCAGCGGTTCGGTGTTGGACGGGCGCAGGTTGAACCACACGCCATCACCGAGCGAGACGGTCAGCCCGTCGAGATGGTCGATACCGGTCGCGAGCCCCACGTAGGCCTTCTCGATCTCGGCCATCGCGACCCCGGCGTCGGCGACCTCGGAGTTGATCTCACCGGAGAGCGTGTACGGCGCATAGCCGTCGAGCAGGCGCGACAGCGGCCGCTCCTGCTCACCGAGCGCGGCCAGGACATGCATCGCGGCGAGCATCCCGGAGTCGGCCCGCCAGAAGTCCCGGAAATAGAAGTGACCGGAGTGCTCGCCACCGAAGATCGCACCGGTACGCGCCATCTCCGCCTTGATGAACGAATGGCCGACGCGGGTCCGCACCGGCACGCCGCCGAGCCTGGTGACGAGCTCGGGCACGGCGTTGCTGACGATCACATTGTGAATGATCGTCGCACCGGGCTCGCGGGCGAGTTCCCGCTCGGCGACCAACGCGGTGATGGTGGACGGCGACACGCACTCGCCACGTTCGTCGACGACGAAGCAGCGGTCCGCGTCACCGTCGAAGGCGAGCCCGATGTCGGCCCCGGTAGCGCGAACCGCGGCCTGCAGGTCACGCAGGTTCGCCGGCTCGATCGGGTTGGCCTCGTGGTTGGGGAAAGACCCGTCCAATTCGAAGTACAGCGGGTGGACCGTCAGCGGCAGCCCCTCGAACACGGCCGGGACGGTCAGACCGCCCATACCGTTACCCGCGTCCACCACGACCCGCAGCGGTCGGATGGCCGACAGGTCGACCAGGGTGCACAGGTGCTCGGCGTATGCCGCCAACAGGTCGCTGTGGGTGATCGTACCGCGCGGTCCGGTGAACGCGGGAATCCCCGCCTCGACCATGGCGCGGATGTCCCCGAGACCGGTGTCCGCCCCGATCGGAGCCGCGCCGGCCCGGCACAGCTTGACGCCGTTGTACTTGGCCGGGTTGTGGGATGCGGTGAACATCGCTCCCGGGATGTCCAGCGACCCGGCGGCGAAGTAGAGCAGGTCGGTCGAACCGAGCCCGATCATGATGACATCCGCGCCCTGGCCGGCAGCCCCGTCGGCAAACGCCGTCGAGAGCGGGACCGACGAGTCACGCATGTCGTGCGCGACGACGATCCGTGGCGCCGCCAGCACGTGCACGAACGCGGCTCCGATCGCGCGGGCGACATCGGTGTCCAGCTCTGAGGGCACAACCCCCCGCACGTCATACGCCTTGAAGATCCGCGACAGATCGTGCACCCTTCCGCCCTTCCTCCGCTTGCCCGCAGGGTACGCGATCACAGATCGTCCCGCGCCCGCCTGCCCCTGGGAACGCCAGCCAACACCGGCACCAAAGACCCTACCGACGCGAACTCAGCTCGGCCGGGGCAGGACCCGCAGGTGACCACGTCGACCTCCGGGTGCCGACGGATCGGGCGGGTCCTTGTGGACAGGTGGTCGGCTCACCTCACGAACCGCGTCCGCGAGCGCCTCAAGATCATCAGAGGCTGCGCCGTGCCTGGTCTCACCCTCGATCCGCACGACCGCCCAGCCCAGTGGCACAGTGAGGCGGTCGGCGTGCGGCCCACACAGGTCGTAGGAATGCGGCTCGACGTATGGGGAGAGCGGCCCGAGGACGGCTGTCGACTCGGCGTAGGCGTACGTGAGCGTGGCGACCGCGGCCGCTGAGCATGCCGAGCGGGAGCAGCGGCGAGGCTTCACGT
Source organism: Protofrankia sp. Cas4 (assembly GCF_963555915.1). Classification (NCBI taxonomy): domain Bacteria; kingdom Bacillati; phylum Actinomycetota; class Actinomycetes; order Frankiales; family Frankiaceae; genus Protofrankia; species Protofrankia sp. Cas4. The sequence goes on along the minus strand of NZ_CAUVXL010000062.1, from coordinate 14,019 downwards.
TCCGGACGGTAGCCCCCGGAACGGGCGACGGCCACCACCACCCGCCGTGTCGCACCCACCCGCGGAACGCTGGTAAGTAATCAATTACACTCCGCACCCGGCAGGTGAACTGGCGGACACCGGCAGACACGTCAGGGTAACCGAGGCGAAATTCACCTGATGAATCCGGAGGGCATCGGTACGGCCTCTCGTCGCGAGCCGTACGCTCACGCCATGGCGGACAACGCCTCTCCCGGCGCCTCCTGGGGAACCCCCGTGCCGGCCTTCCCGTCCCCACAGCCTCCCATCCCCATGTCACGGCGCCGTGACCGGCGCGGACGCGGCCTGCGTGGTGTCCTCCTCCCGCCGGAGGTCCCCGCCTATCGCAGCCGCGGCGAACGGTTCGACGACCTCGTCCTGGACGCCGTCGAGCACCTCGAGCACCGCTGGTCCGCCGAACTGTCCGACGTCGAGTTCGCGGTCGAGGACGTCCCGCCCGTGCCTGCGGTCCTCGCTCCGGAAGAACCCGTACCGCTGGCTCACCACCAGCCGCCGGCCGGGCGAGGACGCTCCGCGACACCGCACCGGATCGTCATCTACCGCCGGCCGCTGGAGGCCCGCGCGATGGACACCGACGACCTCGCCGAGCTCATCCTGGACGTCCTCATCCACAAGGTCGCGGACATGCTCGGCATGGAACCGGAGGTCATCGACCCGGAGGGCCACGGCTGGCACGAAGACGAATAGGCGAATAGGCGAATAGGCGAATAGAAACGCCCGGGGCCTCCGATTCTCGCGCGACCGTGCGATTCGAACAGTTCACAAGGAGGACGGGCACCAGTGACCGTCGGAAAGCCCGACCGGATCCTGCGGTTGTTCGGTCGGGTGCGCAACTATGATTGGGGCTCGTCCACCGCCATTTACGACCTGCTCGGCGAGGCCCCCACCGGCCAACCGGCCGCGGAGCTCTGGCTGGGAACCCATCCGGGCGCCCCATCCGAGGTCGAGACCGTCGGCGGGCTGCGGCCGGCAGTCGATGTCGTGGGCCCGCTGCCTTTCCTGCTGAAGGTTCTCGCCGCGGAGAAGGCGCTCTCGTTGCAGGTCCACCCGGACGCGGCACGGGCGCGAACCGGCTTTGACGACGAGGAAAGGTGCGGCGTTCCGCGCGACGCCACCCGGCGCCGCTATCGGGACCGTAATCACAAACCCGAGCTGCTTGTCGCGCTCACGCCATTTCGCGCGCTCGCCGGAGTCCGTGACCCGCTACGGACCCTCGCCGTGGTGCGTGGCCTCGGTCACCCGCCACTGGCTGCCGCGTTCACGCCGCTGGACGCGAACCCGTCCACCGGAGCCGCGACGGTTCTGCGCACGCTGCTGACGATGCCGGCCGAACAGGCGCATGCCTTCACCAGCGGTCTGGTCGAGGCCGCCGCCGCGCTGCGACCACCCGTGGACCCGGATGTGGCAGCAGCAGCCGACCTGGTGGGCCGCCTCGCCGCGGCACACCCCGGTGATGTGGGGATCGCCGCGGCGCTGCTGCTCAACGACGTGGCGCTCCAGCCGGGCGAGGCATTGTTCCAGCCCGCGCGCCTGCTGCACGCCTATGTCCACGGTGTCGGCATCGAGATCATGGCAACGTCGGACAACGTGCTGCGCGGTGGGCTGACGCCGAAACACATCGACGTGGACGAGCTGCTCGATGTTCTCGACCCGAGGCCAACCCCGGCGCCGGTACTCGCCCCCCGAACAATGCTGGCGACGGCTGGTCTCACCGTGCGTACCTGGGATGTGCCGGTGGACGACTTCCAGCTGGCCGAGGCGATCTGTCACCGACCGGCAGATGCGTCCCCGGCAGATGCGTCCCCGGCCGGTGGACGAACGGCCTGTGACGGACACATGCCGGTCACGCGTCCAGCCGTCCTGCTGGTCACCGAAGGCGCCATCGAGGTATACGGCACGGGCACCGACGTCATCCGGCTGCAACGCGGCCAGGCTGCGGTGGTCGCCCCAGGGTCGCCGGCATCGACGCAGCTCGGGCTCGCCGGCGTCGGCCGCGTGTTCCTCGCCTCACCCGGGTAGGGCACGTCACCCGGCTTGAGGACGTCACCCGGCTTGAGGACGTCACCTCCGCCCGGGCGCTCTTAACGATGTGAATCTGATGCTCCTGCCACAACACCAGATTCACATCGTTCCCGCAGAGCGACCGGCAACGGGGACGCGGCGTCGCGGGGCCGGGGCACGCACCTTGATCCACACCCCTGTTGCCGGGCGCTCTTACCGGCGGAAGGCAGCCCGAGGGTCGTGGACCAGTGCCGGCGCCGACACCGTCCGCGGTGCCGAAGAGAGGGTGAGAACGGAGCTGCCAGCACCCGAACCGACGGTAAGCGCCGCCACCAGTGGACCACCTTGGGTAACCATCCGAGTCGCGTTCCCCGGCCCGACCGCCACCGTGCGTCCGGCCGGCACCGCAACCGGAGTCCCGTCGAACCAGACAGTCACGGCCGTGTCCGGTGCTGTGAGCACCAGGGTCCGCACCCCCTGGCCGGTGGCGGGGGGAAGCAGTGTGGCCGCCGTCGAAACAGGGTGAATCACATCCGCCGGGCCGACCCACCGGTATCCCGGTGCCGGGGCCAGGCCGGGCTGCCCAAACCCGGCCTGCCCCGGTCCGGCGGCCGGCATGGGCAGGCCGAGGGCAGCGATCACCGGACCACCGGAGCGCACCGTCAACCGCAGCGCCGCCACGCCGGCTCCGCCGGGCAGGGCCGGTAACCGGATCACGCCGCCACGTGGCACCCGCAGGTCCGCGAAACCCACCGGAATGTAACTCGCGGACGGTGTCAACAGATCCAGCCGGATCACCGCCGCCGCCTCGGGAGCGGCTACGACGACCCGCGCGTCACCGACGCCCGTTGCCGCGCCCACAAGGAGCAGGGAGCCCGCCGGCCCGGCACCGGCCACCACGGGCACCACGGTCGAGTCCCGTGCGAACGGGCCGCCGGCACGGTCCAGGACCAGGGCGGCCAGACGCCCGTCACGCACCTGTACCCGCACCACGGTGGCGTCGGCGTCCGGCACCCAGGTCGCCAGGCGACGGGTCACGCTCGCCCGCGGCGGCACGACAACGCCGGTGGTGGCCCCCGCGCCACTGTCTGCGCCACTGTCTGCACCACTGTCTGCACCACTGTCTGCACCACCGTCGGCGAACACGGTGATCTGTGCCCGCGCGGGTGTGGCCTCGGGGTTGGTGAGGACGACCAGCGGGTCCCGACCGGCCACCGTGGCAGGACCGACAAGCCAGAACTCGCTTCTGGGACGCTCGCAGCGAGCGATCACCGATGCGCGGCCGCCCGCTCCCGGTGCGGTCACCGTCGCGCTCAACCCGGCTGCCGCGAGGCCGCTCGCGCGGACAGCCAGCGGCTCGCCGCCACTCACCTGGACCGACGCCCGCCGCCGGACCGGACCGGAATGAAGATTCTTGACCTTGTCGCCCGCGGACAGCTGGACCTGCCCGTCCAGCACCGGTCCGCGGCCCGATCCCGGTGCTGGCACCGTCGCGCTCACCCCGCCACCGGCGGTCGCGACGTCGACCGTGACCGCGGACCCCGCCGGCGGTCTGAGATCCGGGCACAGCAACGTCGCCGACGTGATCGGCATCGGGAACCCCGCCGCTGGGACCGGCCGCGGCCGCCTCCCGTCCGTCGGCTCGATGAACACCGCGACGCACCACACGGCCACCAGGGCGAGGGTGCCGCCAACCACGACCAATGCCGCCCGGCGCAGGAGCCGGATCCGTCCGGTCATGGCCGCGATCCCGCGTGCGGTGTCGCCGCGGGAAGGTTCACCGGCCCCACCGGAACCACGCGCCAGACCATGGCGTCTGCGAGCACCTGTTCGCGCACGAGCCCCGGTACCGCGTCGAGTACGGCGGTCAACGACGGTGGCGCATCCGGAAACGGGACGACGACCGCTCGCACGGCCAGAGCCGCGAGCTCACCTGCGCCCCAGCTCCCCCCCACCGTCAGATCACCGACAATCGCCTCGACCGTGCTGTCGTCGACGGTGTGCCCGGTCGGGACCGTCGGGATGATCCGCGTCGTCCCGGCGGGGTCGGCGAGGCGGGGGCCGCGGGCGCCGGTCAAGGTGTAGGCGACCGGGGAGCCCTGGGACGACTGACGCAGTATCAGGACGCCGGCAGTCCGCCCGGCAGCCGTCGCGACCGCGACCGCGGACGCCACCACGCCGCTGTCACGTGCGGCGGCACCGCGCGCGACCTCACCGCCCCACAGGAACGCAAAGCCGCCGGCAACCGGACTCGCAACCACTGCTCCACCGATGGCCACGGCCACGAACTGCCGCCAGCCGAAGGGATGACGCCGCAGCGCCGCACGCGCTCCCGACGCCGCGAGCGTCGCGGCAAGGAGCAACCCGGCGACGACAACCCCGAGTTGCGCGCCCGCCACGTCGTCACGGTCGGCGCCGCACAGGTGCCGCTCCACAGCGGCACCGACCAAGCCGATCAGGACAACGCCCCAAGCCGCGAGCACCGGCCGTCGGGTGTCGGCCCGGACAACCCCGATGACGCCCGCGAGCGCGGCGGGTACGAGCAGCGCGACGGTCAGATGGGCAACGGTCAGATGGGCGGCGGTCAGATGGGCAACGGTCAGATCGGAGCCGGTCAGATCGGAGGCCTGCGCCGAAGCCGGGATGGACCCGCCAAGCCAGCCCGATGCGGGGTCACGCATGCCGAGGGTTCCCGCCGTGAACAGCGCACCGGGATCGTCCATCACCGCCCTGCGCCAGGGCCACAGCCCGACCGCCGCCACGGCGGCCGGGACCAGCACGAACAGCAGTCGGCGGGCGCGACGCAGCACCAGGGTTGCACCGGCAAGGCCGACCACGGCGGACACGAACAGCGACGGCGAGCACATGACCGCGATGAGCAGCCGCACCGCAAGGCCACGAGCGGCGGGCCAGCCGCATCCCAGGTTGCTCGCAGACCCGGGCGGCGCCGGACCCGCCACCACCGGCACCGCGGCCGCGAGTACACCCGGGACCGTTATCAGCGCAAGGACGACATCCACCCGCCCGACGGCAACCGCCCAGGTCATGGGTGGGCCGAGCGCATATCCCGCCGCGATGACCGCTCGAACCCGGCAATGATCACCCGCCCATCGGCCCGTCGACGCCCGCTGGCCGGTGAGCGGCCCGCCCGGGCCGCGCCGGAGGTGCCCAGCCGCGACATAGGCGGCGAGGCCCGCAAGCATCGGTCCGGCGAGCAGGACGACATCGGCGGCGAGCCACGGTTTGCCGCCGAGCACAGTCGCGAGGAGGGCCAGCACCACCAGCCACGGCGCGGCCGGCAGCGTGCCATGCACCGTCGACTGGAAAATACCGGGAACACCGGGGTTACCGTGCCCACCGGGCCGCCAACCGGACAGCACGGCCGACCACAGGTCGCCGGCACCATCGGGCAGCGGGAGCGGCGCGGCAACCCCGGGCATCCCGAAGCCCGCCGTCCCCGGGCCCCAGCCGGGACCCGCCAGGAAACGTGCGGCGCACATCGTCACGACAGCGAGCGCTGCGGCCAGGACCAGCCCCGGCCCGGTCGCCCGGCCACGCTGCCCCGCCCATTCACGCTGCCCCGCCCATCCAAGACGGGCACAAAGACCGGACAGCGGCTCCCAGACCGCGCGCAACCGGCTGCCCCGGGCGGTGAACAGCGGACGCAGGGCACGCGCGGGCACCCGGGCGCACGCTGCCCGACGGCGGCGCGCGTGGCGCAGCCAACCGGGACGACTGAACACCTCCACAGCCGCGGCCACCTCAGCACGCCCACGCCGGGCCCGGCCCCGGGCGGCAGCCCCGGCACCTCGCGCGAGCCCGCCGGGTACCAGCCACAGCCACGCCGGCACAACCCGCGCCGCCCCGATGTTGGCCAGCCGAACCCGCAGCTCGTCCCGCCGGACTGTCCGGTGGTCGAGCCGGTCGAGCCGGTCGAGGCATGGGTCCCGTTCGCCGCCGACGGCCGGCGCACGGCGGATCGTGGCGGGCGGAAAAACCACCACCCGCATCCCTGCGCGCCACGCCCGCCAGCAGAAGTCGATGTCGAACGCGGTAGGCAGCTCAGGGTCGAGCCCGCCGAGGAGATGCCATGCTCGGGCGCTGACAAGCGCGCCCGTCAGTGAGACCGCGAGGACGTCCCGGACGGTGTCGTGCCCTGCGTCGTCGACTTCCACCCGGCGGTCCACCCGGTCGAGTACGTGCGGGCCGATCACGGCGGCGCCCGGGTCCAGCAGGGCATAGGTCAGCAACCGCTCCAGCGCGTCGGGGGCCGGCACCGCATCAGCGGGTAGCAACCACAGGAATCCCTCGGCTGGCGCCGTGCCCGCCATCGCGAGAGCCTCGGTAACCATGGAACCGTAGGTGCGCCCCGGCGAATCGTCCCCGCCCACCTCCACCATGATCACCTGGTCCGGCACGCGGGTCTGCCCGCGCAGCGCGCTGCGTGACGGTGCCGGTCCCGGCGCCGACATCACCACAAGCGCGACCACATCGACGGCATCAAGATCGACCGCATCCAGGCCGACCGCAGTGCGGTCCGGGCCACGACCCGGCACGGAGGGACTCGGCCCGGCCGTCGGTGCGGCGCCCGTTGCATGCGACCGAGCGGTCACCACGCGCCGGATGGCTTCAGCCAGCTTCCGCGGCGGGACGCTCAGACCGCCCGGCGGCGCAACCGGCGCCGTTCCCGCTCGGACATCCCACCCCAGATCCCGAACCGTTCATCCTTTTCGAGCGCGTATTCGAGGCACTCGTCCCTGACCTCGCAGCCCGAGCAGATGCGCTTGGCCTCGCGGGTCGAGCCGCCCTTCTCCGGAAAGAACGCCTCCGGATCGGTTTGGGCGCACAGTGCGCGCTCCTGCCACTCCGGTGGGTCCGCGAAGATGTCGTCCATGCCGATCTTGATGACATCAGCCGAGCTATGATCACGATGCTCGACGATTGCCGCGTCATCGGCATGCGCCGACTTGGCAGGTTCGTCGTCGTAGGCCGCATTTAGATCAAATTCGACAGCGATCAGCTCCCCACCGGCCTGGTGACCGGGGTCGGCCTGCCCTGGCCACCGGTCAACGGCCGTCCCGGCGGACAACCCGGTACGTGACCGGTGCGTTTCGGCGAGGACGATGTGGGCGCCCGCGTCGGTGCGTTCCATGTGGACTCCTCCAGACCCGTCGCGGTGCGGTCGGCCACCCCCCGGGCGCCGGCGCGCAGGTGACTGGTGTCCACACCGGTGGGGCAAGCGCTTTATCGCACTTTCCCCACCGGCGGGGGAAATGACACGCCGGTAATTACACGCGCCGAACTCGGCGACGTCAACCCCACCAGCGCAACATCTTCTACAACCAGCGATCAGACAATAGCTCACGGTAGCAAGATGTCATTACAGAGGGTCCCTGTTCGCAGCCCTGAGCGACACACATCAGCCCCTCGCACCCCCTGACCAGCCCATCTTACCGTCCGGAATTGCATAAATCCGTCATGAATTGTCCTTCTCATGACATCTCCTCCCATCCACCGGACTTCTGTGGACACGGCGCTACCGAGGCGCCGACCGACGAGTTCAGCGACCGGCCACCCACACCGGGACACCGGGACACCGGAGCTGAACGCAGGCCGTCGCCGCCGGTGCAACGACCCGCGAGCGGCGATCGCGGCCCGGCCCGGCCCGGCCCGGCATCCCGACGGTAGACCCCCGCTTTGGAACCATTGTCCGACAGGACAGTCGATCAACTCACCGGCACGACGAAGTCGGGACCCAGGACCCGTCAGGAGATGATCGGAAGTACCCTGCCGGCGGCGGCGGAAGGCTCGGCCACGACATCCCGGCGGGCCGCGGCGAACCGCTCCGCGCCGACGGCTCCGTAGGTCGTGGTGCGCTGGCGTGCAGGCCGGCCCGCCTCGGCTGCCATAGCCTCCAGCTCGGCGATGGATCGGGCCGACCCGTGCTCGGAACCCGCCATGCGGCTGATCGTCTCCTCCATGAGGGTTCCACCGACATCGTTGACCCCGCCACGGAGGACCTGCTGACAGCCGTCCGGACCGAGCTTCACCCACGAACACTGGATGTTGTCGATCGCGCCGTGCAACAACAGCCGGGCCATCGCGTGCACCGCCCGGTTCTCACCGACGGTGGGACCGGGCCTGGCCACGCCGGCCAGATAGATCGGCGAACTGTGGTGGACGAACGGCAGCGCCACGAACTCGGTGAACCCCCCGGTACGCTCCTGGATGCGGCGCAGCAGCCGCAGGTGAGCCACCCACTGCGTCGGTGTGTCCACGTGCCCGTACATCATCGTGGCCGAGGAGGGCAGGCCCACCTCATGCGCGGTTGTGATGATCTCCACCCAGGTCGAGGTCGGCAGCTTGCCCTTGGTCAGCACCCATCGCACGTCGTCGTCGAGGATCTCCGCGGCCGTTCCGGGGATCGAGTCGACACCGGCCTCACGAGCGGCAGTCAGCCAGTCGCGGATGGACAGACCGGTCCGGGTGACGCCGTTGACGACCTCCATCGGAGAGTAGGCGTGCAGGTGGAGACCGGGCACCCGCCGCTTGATCTCGCGGGCCAGCTCGAAGTACGCGGTCCCCGGCAGGTCCGGGTGGATGCCGCCCTGCATGCAGATCTCGGTCGCGCCCACCGCCCACGCCTGTTCGGCCCGGACACCGACCTCCTGCTGGGACAGGGTGTAGGCGTCGACGTCGTTGCGCCGCTGTGCGAACGCGCAGAACCGGCACCCCGTGTAGCAGACATTCGTAAAATTGATGTTCCGGTTGACGACGTAGGTCACGTCCTCACCGACCGTGTCCCGGCGCAGGTCGTCCGCGAGCCGGCAGAGCTCCTCCAGGGCCGTGCCGGCCGCGCCGAACAGCACCAGGGCGTCCGCGTCGCTGATCCCCGCCGGGTCACCGCTGGCGTGGCGCAGCGCGGTCCGCTCCGCGTCGTCCAGACGCACCGGCGCCCCCGCACGCGCACGCGCCCCCGTGCCGACGACCCCGTCAGCACCCGTGCCGGCTGCGCTGACCTGCTCGCGCAGGACGTCCCAGTCGCCGTACACCGAGGCGAAGTCCGCTCGGCGGTCGGCCTGGCGGCCGGTGACGTCGATGGCCGCGTGCAGATCGACCCGGCCGCCGTCGGCGAGGCCGCCGTCGGGTTCCTGCCATGGACGGCCGAGCGCGGCGGCTCCGGCCCGCAACAGACCATCCGGACCGGCCAGGGCGTCGACATGGGATCGCAGCCGCGGGTCCAGCCAGGGTTCGTCGAGATATGGCGGGTAGGCGGTCAGTCGCGGCCGCAGCGCGAAGCCCGCCGCCCGCGTGAGCGTGGCCAGCGTCTCAACCGCCGGCCAGGGGCGTTCGGGATTGACGTGGTCCGGTGTGACCGGCGACACCCCACCCCAGTCGTCTATGCCCGCGGCCAGCAACAGCGCGCATTCGTCGACGTCGACCAGGTTCGGCGGTGCCTGGATGCGGACGGACGGCCCGAGAACGAGCCGGGCGACCGCGACCGCGGCCGCAAGTTCCTGTGCACCGACGTCCGGCTCGCCCCGCATCGCCGTGTCGTCCTTGGCCCGGAAGTTCTGGACGATCACCTCCTGGATGCCGCGGTAGCGTCGGGCCACACCCCGGATCGCAAACAGGGTCTCGGCCCGTTCCACGCGAGTCTCGCCGATCCCCAGCAGCAGGCCGGTGGTGAACGGCACAGCCAGGCGACCGGCGTCTTCCAGCACCCGCAGTCGGCGCGCCGGCTCCTTGTCGGGTGAGCCGTAATGCGGTCCGCCCGGCGTCGACCACAGCCGGGCCGCGGTCGTCTCCAGCATCATGCCCATGGACGGCGCGACCGGCTTGAGCCGAGCCAGCTCCGCCCAGGACAGGACACCCGGGTTCAGGTGCGGCAACAGCCCTGTCTCCTCCAGGACGGCGATGGCCGCGGCCCGCAGGTATCCCAGGGTCGAGTCATAGCCATGGGAATCCAACCAGTCACGTGCAGCGGGCCAGCGGTCCTCCGGACGATCACCCAGCGTGAACAACGCCTCCGCGCAGCCGGCCGCCGCACCCCGGCGGGCGATGTCGACGACCTCGTCGAGGGTCAGGAAGGGAGCGGGCAACCGCTGCGGGACGGTCGCGAAGGTGCAGTAGTGACACCTGTCCCGACACAACCGGGTCAGCGGGATGAACACCTTGGGCGAGTAAGTGATCGTGTCCGGACGCCCGGCGGAGCGCAGGCCCGCGTCACGGACCCGCGCGGCCGACCGGGACAGGTCAGCGAGATCCTCCCCGCGGGCGGCCATCAGGACGGCCGCCTCCACCGCGTCGAGGACCACGCCGTCACGGGCCCGCCGCAGCGCACGGCGCAGGGCCGCAGCACCGGGCACCAGCGGGTCCGCCATGGTGGCCGGCATGGCGGCCGGCACCGGCCGTGCGGACTCACGCGCGCCACCGCCGGCCGGACCGCCGGCCGAACCACTGTCCGACTTCCATGATTTCGTCATCTGCTCACCCGAACCCCAATAATCATCTGTCGGTCTCCTGCGGTCTGCGCCGTCGACAGCGTCCGCCGGCCCGCAGGCGCCAGGAGACCCCGGGTCAGCCGGTCATCCCGTCCGACCCGGACACGGTGGGCTGCTTGCGCGGAACCCACCAACGACGCCAAGGGTGTGGTAGGTACGGCACCGGGCGGCGAGTTGGTCGCAACGCTTTGACGCGGCGTCGCGCTGCGTCGGGGACCGGCCCGCCCGCTGGCGCAGCTCGGACCGCCTGGCGGCCTCCACCTGCGGATGGCGCGCGCCAGCCAGCGCCCGGGCCAGGGTTGCGGTGACAGCGTCGAGGCTGTGCCTCATCACGATCGGCGGCTTCAATGCGATCACCGGCTTCAATGCGATCACCGGCTTCATCGCGATCGGCGGCTTCTTGATGTTCTCAGGCATGGACCGTCCTTCCGCTGCTTCAGCACCGGGTGCGGGATGTCGGGGCCGCCGACAAACGCCGTGGCGGACGTGCGGTCGCCTGGCACCACTCGCTGATCCGGTGCGCTGATCCGGTGCGCCGGTCGGCGCACGCCCTCAGTCTCACCACTCTCTCGAAGGAGAATCAAGAGATAGAAGACAATAAGATCATCCACTACGTTCAGGCACGATCAGTAGACCCGGGCCTCCCGCCTTCCCGCGACCCGCGGGGCCCGGGGTCGTTAAGCTGATCAGGTGCCGCGTAACCGCCAGGAAGTTCCGCGCGAGGAGCGGATTGACGCGCTGCTGGCCGTCGCTGAACAGCAGTTCCTCGCCCGGGGCTTCGCCGCCACATCCATCGCCGAAATCGCACGGGCCGCAGGCATCGAACCGGGTTCGGTCTACTGGTACTTCCGGTCGAAGGACCACGCGTTCGCCGCGGTCCTCAACAGGCTCCTCGACGGTGAGGTCGACCGGATCGACACGTTCACCGGCGACCCGGCCGCGAAGTTGCTCGCCGCCCTCGACTCGGTCGAACGCCGACGGTCCCTGCACCCGTGCGTGGCCGAACGAGCGCCACACTCAGCCGCGGTCATGGAGTATCACGAACGACTGCACGCCTGGCTCCACGACCTCGCGCTGGCCACGGTCACAGACCGGGTGGCCGAACCCGACCGGGAAATCGCCGCGGACGCGGTCGTGGCCACCATCGAAGGTGGCCTGGCCAACCCTGCTCCCGCGCGACCCACCAGCAGCCTCGTACGCTACCTGCTGGCGGCGTTCACCACCCGCCAGCCCCACGAGCGGGCGCAAGCGACCGTCTCGTCCTAGGAGGCCGCTGAATAACGGCGTTCGATCCGCGAGCGGGCCGTCCGCGCCCGGCTGGCGAGGCGGAGGAGGCCCGGATAGTGGTGTTCTATCCGGACCGACGACAACGACGCCAGGTGGGATGCGGGGGGACGCGAGCCGGACAGACGTTGTTCAGCGGCCTCCTAAAAGGCCGACCGGGACAGGATGGCGGGACGTGAGGATCAGGTGAAGATCACAGCTCTCGCGGGTGGCATCGGTGGCGCCCGCTTCCTGGTCGGGGTGCAGGCAGCGTTACCGGACGCAGACATCACCGTGATCGGCAACACCGGTGACGACATCACCCTGCACGGCCTGCGGATCTGCCCTGATCTCGACACCGTCATGTACACGCTCGGCGGTGGTATCTCCCCCGAGCGTGGCTGGGGTCGCCACGACGAGACGTTCACCGTGGCAGCGGAGCTGGCGGCCTACGGGGTGGGTCCCACCTGGTTCGGCCTCGGCGACCGCGATCTTGCCACCCATCTCGTGCGCACCCGGATGCTTGCCGCCGGCTACCCGCTCACCGAGGTCACCGCGGCACTCTGCCAACGGTGGAAGCCCGGCATCCGGCTGCTGCCGATGAGCGACGAACGGGTTGAGACGCACGTCGTCGTGGAGACCGACGAAGGCCGTCGAGCCATCCATTTTCAGGAGTGGTGGCTGCGGATGCGTGCCGCCACACCAGCCCTGGAGATCATTTCGGTGGGCGCCGAAGCCGCGCAACCCGCGCCCGGCGTTCTCGACGCGCTCACCGACGCCGATGTCGTGCTCCTCCCGCCGTCGAATCCGGTGGTGTCCATCGGGTCGATCCTCGCGGTGCCCGGGGTGCGAGCGGCACTGGCGCGGACGCCCGCACCGGTCGTGGGCGTATCCCCGATCATCGGCGGTGCACCCGTGCGCGGCATGGCGGACGCCTGTCTCACCGCGATCGGTGTGGCCACCAGCGCCGGCGCCGTGGCTACCCACTACGGTGCCCGCCGGCGCGCCGCCCCTGGCGACGGGATTCTCGACGGCTGGCTGGTCGACACCGCCGACACCGGCACCGAGGTGCCCGGGGTCACCGTGAAGGCCCGTCCACTGCTGATGACCGACGTCGCGGCAACGGTCGAGATCGTGCGCGCCGCCCTGGAGCTCGCCGGTGTCTGACGCGCTGGAAATCATCGCCGTGGCCGGAATCGGTGAGGTACGCGCCGGTGACGACCTTTCCGCACTCATCGTGACGGCACTGTCCGCCCGCGAGCTCCACCTACGCGACGGCGACATCCTCGTGGTCACCTCGAAGATCGTCTCAAAGGCGGAAGGACGACTCCTCCGCGTCGACGGCGACCGGGAGGCGGCCCGGCTGGCCGCCGTCGAGGCCGAAACCGTCCGCGAGGTGGCGCGGCGGGGGCCGACCCGGATCGTGGAGACCCGGCACGGGTTCGTCATCGCCAGCGCCGGGGTGGACGCATCCAATGTGATCAAGGATGAGATCGCCCTGCTGCCGGTCGACCCGGATGCCAGCGCCCGGGCGCTGGCGGACGGGCTGCACGCGCGCCTGGGCGTGCACGTCGCCGTCATCGTCAGCGACACCACCGGTCGGCCGTGGCGGGCCGGCCTGACCGACCATGCCATCGGCGTCGCGGGCATGGCCGCCCTGCGCAGCCACGTCGGCGATGTCGACCCGTACGGCAACGAACTCGGCATGACCGAGATCGCCGAGGCGGATGAGCTGGCTGCCGCCGCCGACCTGGTCAAAGGGAAGCTGACCGGAGTGCCGGTGGCGCTCGTACGCGGATTCCGCGCGCGCGCCGACGACGGTCGCGGGGTCCGGGCACTGGTACGCCCGGCGGCTGAGGACATGTTCCGGCTCGGCACCGCCGAAGCCCAGCGGGCGGCGGTCAGCGCTCGGCGGACCATCCGCGAGTTCAGCGACCGGCCGGTGAATCCGGCCGCCATCGAGCGTGCGTTCGCGGCGGCCCTGACCGCGCCCGCACCGCACCACACCGCACCGTGGCGGTTCGTGGTCGTGACGCAGGCCCGCGACCAGCTCCTTGACGCGATGGCCACCGCCTGGGCCGCGGACCTGACCGCCGACGGCTTCGACGAGGCGGCGGTCGCCCGGCGGCTCGCCCGCGGGAACGTGCTGCGCCGTGCGCCCGTCCTGGTCATCCCGTGCCTGGTCACCGACGGCGCCCACGCCTACCCGGAC
>NZ_CAUVXL010000061.1:0-20303 GCF_963555915.1 Protofrankia sp. Cas4 | reverse complement strand
TACCTGAACAAGACGTCCTCTTAGAGCGCCTGGCGGGTTCGGCGGGGACGAGGTGCGCGGGCGACCACCGGCCCTCCGTAGGATCCTGCGCCGTGGGAAAAAAGAGTGCGGAACGCAACGCAAGACTCGATACGCTCCGGCGGGAACAACGGCGCCAGGAACGCCGGCGTTCCTTTCTGATCTACGGAACCGGCGGCCTGGTCGCAGTCGCGGTGCTGGCCGGCATCATCGTCTACGCGCTGGTGGCCAACCAGGCGAAGGATGAGTCCCACTCGGTCGGTCACGTCACCGCGGCGAGCGCGGCGGCGACCGCGGCCGGGTGTACCGGAGTCGTCAACGACGCCTCCCGCGGCAACACCCACGTCGCGGCCAACCAGCCGGTCAACTACGACCTCGCGCCGCCGTCGTCGGGTAACCACGATGCCAGCCCGCTACCGGACGCCTACCGCTTCTACGAGCGCATCCCCAACCTGCGGATCGAGCGCGCCGTCCACAACCTGGAACACGGCTTCATCATCGGTTGGTACGACGCGAAACTCCCTGACGACCAGGTCACCGCGCTGCGTACCGCCGCGGACGCGGCCGGCAACCGGTTCATCGCCGTCCCCTGGGCACGCAGCGAGTTCGCCGACAACAAGCACTTCGTGCTGACGGCGTGGGACCGCACCCAGCGATGCGCGACCGTGTCGGAGTCGGCCATCAAGGAGTTCGTGAAGACCTACGCCAACCCGAGCCCGGCCGGCGCGGCGTGGGCGTCCCCCACCGCGTCCGAGTCCGGTGCGTCCGGCGGCCCGCTCGACCTGAGCCCGACCATCGCCGGCACCGCGCAGGCCGGCAGCAGCGCACAGGCCGACAACACCCAGGCCGGCAACACCCAGGCCGGCACCGCGCCGAGCGCCGGATCGGATACCGGTACCGCCACGTCCGCCCCGGCGGGCGCGGCCACCTCCACGCCGTAACCCCGGCGCCGACGCTGATGTCCCGGGGGAACCCGGGCATCAGCGTCGGCTGGCACAGCGGTCAGGCGCGGTCCGAGCTGAAGCGGATCGCGCCCGCGCCGAGGACCGCCCCGGGAAACACCCGGACACCAGCCCGCAGCTCGTTGTCGGGCTCGATCCGCGCGCCGTCGCCCACGACGACCCCGTCCAGTGACACCCGTGCACCGATGACCGCGCCGGCGCCGACGACCGATCCACGCACCACCGCACCGTCACCGATGACCGCACCGTCGAAGAGCACCGCACCGTCCACCGTGGCGCCGCAACCCACCACGGCGCCGGCACCCACCACCGCCCCCCCGCTGATCTTCGCGTCCGCGGCGACGGACGCGCCGGCCAGCACCAGCTGGTCACCGACGGGTCCCGGCAGTGCGGAGGATGTGATCCGTCCCATCACCAGGTCGCGGGAACCCTGGATGAACGCCTCCGGGGTACCCAGATCCAGCCAGTACGTGCTGTCGACGTAGCCGACGACGAGAACGCCGGACGCCAGCAACCCCGGAAAGGTCTCCCGCTCGACCGAGACCGGCCGGCCGGCCGGAATGTCGTCGATCACTGACCGCCGGAAGACGTAACAGCCCGCATTGATCCGGTTGGTCGGCGGATCGGGGGTCTTCTCCAGGAACTGGGTGACGCGGCCGTCGGCATCGGTGGGGACCACGCCGAAGGCACGGGGGTCACCGACCTCAGTCAGATGCAGGGTGACGGCCGCGTCGGCGTCCCGGTGCCGGCGCACCAACGCGACGATGTCCAGACCCGACAGGATGTCGCCATTGAAGATGACCACCGGGTCGCCCGGACCACCGCGCAGCCGTGACGCGACGTTGCGGATCGCACCGCCGGTTCCCAGCGGCTCGGTCTCGGTGACGTACTCCAGCTCCAGACCGTGTGCGGAGCCGTCGCCGAAGTACTCCTCGAACACTTCGGCCCGGTATGAGGTGGCGAGAACAACACGGGTGATGCCCGCGTCACGCGCCCGAGCAAGCATGTGGGCGGTCACCGGAACGCCGGCGACCGCAAGCATCGGTTTCGGTGCTGACATCGTCAGCGGGCGCAGCCGACTACCCTGTCCTCCGACCAGCATCACAGCGTCCATGACGCGTGAGTGTCCCAGAGGCCGCACCGGCTGGTGCACGATGTCGGCATACCTCCATGGCGTCGCGTCGCGGACACCTGCCGACCAGGCTGGGCACAGCTGCCGGATCCGCCTCGTTCACCGGCCCTGTTCACCGGCCCTGTTCACCGGCCCTGTTCACCGGCCCTGTTCACCGGCCCCGGCACGCCGGAGTGCGCGCACGAGCCCAACTGGCGATGCTGAAGACGTGGTGCGCCAGCAACCTGTCCGCTACCGGGTCTCTCCCGGCGACGCCCGCACGGGCGCCGAGGCAGCTACGGCCGCGCTGCTCCACGGTGGGGAACCGGGTTTTGCCGCCGCCCGCACCGACGACGGTGGTCCCGCCACCCTGGCGGTGTGGCTCGCCTGGCACGGCGAGGGTCCACCCATAGCCGATGTCGTACCCGTGCTCACCAACCTCGGCCTACGCGCGACGACCCATCGCTGGCTGCCGAGCCAGCCGGGCCCGCTCGGGGGCACCGTCAGCCTGGACGAGTACCACGTGCGCGCCACACCGGCGCTCGCCGACGCCGCCCTCAGGCAGATGGACGGGCTGCGCGGCATTCTGGCGGGCCTCGCACGCGGGGACATCGACAGCGACAGCCTCGACTCACTCGTGCTGACCGCCGGGCTCACCGCCCGGGAGGTGGGGCTGTTGCGGGCCCTGTTCCGTTACCTGCGCCTGGCTGGAACGTCGCTGGGAACCCGCTACGCCCACCGCGTCCTGACTGCCCACCCGTCCTATGCGCACGATCTCGTCGCACTGTTCCACGCCCGGATGGACCCGGCACGGGTGAGTCCCACGGAGACCGGGCGGCTGCACGCGCGGCTGGAGGACGCGCTGGGGTGGGTGACCGGCATCAACGACGACATGGTCCTCCGCCGGTTGCGGGACCTCGTCCTCGCCGTTGTGCGCACGACGTTCTACCCGCACTCCGTGTCCGGGGTGGACACCCCGGCGACACTCGCCCTCAAGATCGCCTCAGGCGGACTGCTCTGGTTGCCGCCGCCGGTGCCCGAGGCGGAAACCTTCGTCAGTTCTGGGCTGTTCGACGCGGTGCATCTTCGCGGGGCTGCGCTGGCCCGTGGCGGCATCCGGTGGTCCGACCGCCAGGAGGACCTGCGCACCGAGATTCTCGGCCTGATGAAGGCCCAGCGGGTCAAGAACGCCATCATCGTGCCGGACGGTGCCAAGGGCGGCTTCGTGCTGCGCCGTCCGCCGTCGGACCCCGACGAGCTCGCCACGCTGGCCCGGTCCTGCTACGCGGAGTTCATGCGGGCGCTGTTGGCCCTCGTGGACGACCGGGTCGACGGCGCAACCGTCCGCAGCCCGGGCATGATCTGCCATGACGGGCCGGACAGCTACCTCGTGGTCGCCGCGGACAAGGGCACGGCGCGCTTCTCCGATCTCGCCAACGAGGTGGCGAGATCGAGCGGGTACTGGCTCGGTGACGCGTTCGCCTCGGGTGGCCGCACCGGGTACGACCACAAGGCGCTGGGCATCACCGCCCGGGGCGCGTGGGAGTCCGTTCGCCGTCATTTCACCGAACTGGGCGTGGACGCCGACCGCGAACCGCTCACCGTCGTCGGCATCGGCGACATGTCCGGGGACGTCTTCGGCAACGGCATGCTCCTCTCCCGCTACCTCCGCCTGGTCGCCGCATTCGATCATCGTCACATTTTTCTTGACCCCGACCCCGACCCGGCCCGCTCGTTCGCCGAGCGCGAACGCCTCGCGGCGCTGCCCGGGAGCAGCTGGGACGACTACGATCGCTCCGCGCTGTCGCCCGGCGGTGGTGTGTTCGCGCTGTCGGCCAAGCAGATCGAACTGACCGAACAGGTACGGGAACTGCTCGGGGTCGGCGACGATGCGCTGCCCGCCGACGCCGTGGTCCGGGCGGTGCTGCGCGCACCGGTCGACCTGCTGTGGAACGGCGGTGTCGGCACCTGGGTCAAAGCCAGTACGCAGGAACACGGCGCGGTCGGGGACAAGGCGCGGGACGGGATGCGGGTCGACGCGGTCGAGCTGCGCGCCCGGGTCGTGGCCGAGGGCGGGAACCTCGGCCTCACCGATGCCGCCCGGGTCGAGTTCGCCATGCACGGCGGTCGCTGCAACACCGACTTCGTGGACAACTCCGCCGGGGTGAACTGCTCCGATCGCGAGGTCAATCTCAAGATCGGCCTTGACCTGGCCATCAGCAAGGGAGCGATCGACCGGGTCGACCGCGAACGGCTGTTGGCATCGGCCACCGACGACGTCACCCGAGCGGTTCTGGTCGACTCCGCCCGCCAGGCCCTGGCGCTGAGCGCGGCCGAACGCCATGCCATGTCCATGGCGGACGGGTTGTCCCGGCTCATCACCCATCTGGTGGAGACCGGCGAGATCGACCCGGATGTCGAGACCCTGCCGGACACCGAAGAGCTCGGCAACCGGCTTGCCAAGGGACGGACCTACACCCGGCCGGAGATCGCCGTCCTGCACGCCTACGCCAAACGGATGGTTGCCCGGTCGCTGCTGGCCTCAGGCCTGCCCGACGAGCCGGTCGGCGGGCCCACCCTGGATGCCTACCTGCCGGCCTCGTTGCGGGGGACGCTGCGCGAACACTTCGACCGCCACCCGCTGCGACGGGAGATCATCGCCTCCCAGCTCGCCAACTCGATCATCGACCGGGTCGGCGCCGGTTTCCTCTTTCGGCTGCGTGAGCTGACCGGCGCGGACACCGTCCAGGGCACCCGGGCCTTCGTCATCACCCGCGACCTGCTCGGCCTCACCGACATCTGGGACGCCATGGACGTCCACTGCCTCGGGGAGGGCAGCCGCACCCGCCCGGCCGTGGGCTCCACCGACCCCACCGCCGAGGCGCTGCTGCACTGTCACTTCGTCCACGAGGAATCCGCGCTGTGGCTGCTGCGGGCCCGCCGGTCGCCGCTGGACATCGAAGCGGAGATCACCCGATACGCCGACGGCATGCGGGATGTTGCGGCGGCCCTGCCCGCCGTGCTCGCCACCGTCGGATCCGACCAGGAACTGGCCGGCATCCTGGCACTGGCCGAGCAGCTCTACGAGCGCGGCCTGCCAGCGCGGCTGGCCGAGCGCGTCGCGTGGCTCGACGCGATGAGCCCGGCACTCGACATCGTCGACGTGGCCCTGCGCAACGACCTCGAACCGGGAGACGTACTGCACGTCTACACCGCCATCGGAACGAATCTGGGCCTGGGACGCCTGGGCCTGGCACACCTCATCGGCCGCGGTGCGCAGCTGCCGGGTCAGTCGTACTGGGAGCACATCGCGGCCGCGACCCTGCGGGCGGACGTCGCCCGCGCCCGGTCGGAGCTGACCGAGGCGGCCATGGCCACACCCGAGTTCGACCTGGACGCGGCCATCGACCGGATCACCACCGGAGCCCGGGCCGACCGGGTACGCGCCGTCGTCGACGACGTGACCGCGGCACCGCGCCTGTCCAGCGCCATGATCTCCGTCGTGGCCGGTCGGCTGAGCGAGCTGATCCCCAGACGCTGACCGATGCGCCCCGCCGGCTCGGAACCTATGCCCGGTCAGACCCGGGTTCTGCCGGTGTCCGGACCACCGCTGGACGGGAGGTCGTCGGCGGAGCGCGTCGCGCGGGCACCCGCGCTGTCGCCCGCGAGCGCGAGGGCGAGGAGCAGCCGAAATCCCAGACCCACCCCGAGGGCAAGCCGCAGCGGCAGGTACCCGGGCCCGGGGTACTGCCGGGACAGGTAGCGGAGCATGCTGCGGTGATGCGCGATCACCATCCGCCGCGAGGTGCGCTTGGTGGAGTGGCCGCCCAGGTGCTCCACGACGGCGGTGGGTACGTAGACCAGCTGCCAGCCGAGCAACCCGAGCCGCCGGCCCAGATCCACATCCTCCATGAACATGAAGTACGCCTCGTCGAACCCGTCGACCGCCTCGAAGGCCCGACGCCGCAGCAGCTGGCATGACCCCGACAGCCAGCCGGCGGTCGTCTCGACCGGGGTGGCCCGGTCCCGGCGGTAGGCCGTCGTCCACGGGTTCGTCGGCCAGCACCAGCCGAGCAGGGCATGGCCGATCCCACGCCGCAACGAGGGAAGTTCGCGGGCGGACGGGTAGAGCACGCCACCCGGGTTCGTGATGGCCGGGCCGAAGGCCCCGGCCCCCGGCCAGCGGCTCGACACCTCCAGGAGTTCGTCGAGCGATCCGGGCGTGAACGCGATGTCGGCGTTGGCCACGACCAGCCACGGCGCGCCGGCGCCGGCCGCCCCCCGGTTGATCGCGCTGCCGTACCCGAGGTTGCGCCCGGTACGCAGTAACCGGACTTCCTCGCGCTCGGCCACCGCGGCGGTACCCGCGTCCAGCTCCGGGGAGTTGTCCACGACAACCACCTCGTACGGCTGCACCGTGGCCTTGGTCAGGGAGTCCATGAACGGACCAAGCACCTCACCAGAATGGTAGGCCACGACCACGATACGGATCTGCGGCTCGGCGACATCAGCATCCGACCGCCCACCCTGATGATCCACCTGATAATCAAGCGGCCGCGCCGAAGCCGCCACGTCCTGCACGTTCACCGACCCGCCCTCACTGGCCCATCCCATGCCGGCGCGCGTGCGCCCAGCTCTCCCCTGAACCGTGTTGGCCAGGATGCCACCGGCGCGGCGACGGTCGCGCGCCGGGGGGTCGGGCCTGCTGGCCAAACGGCAGGGGGCAGGTGCGGACTGTCGGGTCAGCTGTCGGCGACTGCCCGCGCGTAGCTCGCCAGGTGCGCCTCGGCGCTCGCCGCCCAGGTGAACTCCCGGGCGCGGGTGAGCCCGGCCTGGGCCAGGGCGCCGCGCCGCTGGGCGTCGTCGACCAGCGCACGCATCTCGTGGGCGATCGAGTCGATGTCCGGCTGGGTGTAGGCGACGGCGTCGCCGCCCACCTCGGGCAGCGAGAGCCGCGGCGTCGTCAGTACGGGCGCGCCACAGGCCATCGCCTCCAGCACGGGCAGCCCGAACCCCTCCCCGTGGGAGGGGTAAGCGACCAGCAATGCGCCGCCCAGATAGCCGGGAAGGTCGGAGAACCGCAGGTAGCCTGGTCGGATGACCTTCAGGTGGGACGGGACCGAGGCGACCGCGGCATCCACGTCGTCGTCCCAGCCCGAACCGCCGGCAAGCACCAGTGCGGGCGCATCAGGGCGCCCGTGGACGGCCTCGGCCCAGCCACGGATCAGGTTCGGCACGTTCTTGCGCGGCTCGAGCATGCCGAGGAAGGCGACGTAGCGGCTGTCAGCCAGACCGAGCCGAAGGCGGACCCGGCGCTTGTCCTCCTCGGTGGGCGGGTGGAAGGTCGACGTGTCCACCCCGTGGTAGGCGACATCCGTCGCAGTCGAGTCACCCTCGAGGACCCGGATCAGCTCGTCGCGGGTGGCCTTGGACGGAACGATGATCCTCTTCGACTTACGCACGGCGGTGCGCATCGCCGAACGGAAGAACGTCCCCTTCACGGCGGTGTGCATCTCCGCCTCTGTGAAGAACGTGACGTCGTGGATGGTCACGCACACGGGCTGGGATGTGCGCAGCGGCATCGTGTAGTGCGGCGAATGGATGACCTGCGCCCCCACCTGATGGGCGACCAGCGGCAGGCCGGTCTGTTCCCAGGCGAGGCGGGCCGGCCGGTGCGCGATCGCGGCCGGCCCCGGCACCACGTTGGCGTGGGGCGCCATCCGGCCGTACCGTTCGTAATCGGATCGTTGGCAGACGAGAGCCAGGTCAGCGCCTGCCGCATCCAGGGCAGCCACCAGACCGTCGACATAGCGACCGACGCCGCCGCGATCGGCTGGGACCGCGGTGGCGTCGACGAGCACCCGGGGAGACACGGCGCTCCTTCCGACTGGCGGCATGTTTCGCACCGCTAGGCTGCTTGGGGCCTCCGGGTGCGCGAGAAGAATCATGATCGCACGCCCGTCGACCCACCTAGATTCCTTAGGGCCACCGGCGACGCTGGAAGATCCATAATTGCGCCGTCTTCGGCCCGCTGGCAAGACTACGCCCGCCCCCGATCCTTGGTGGTCAAGGCCCGGGAGTCGGTAAGTTGACGGTAGAGGGACCAGACGGTCTCTGCCGCCCCATTCCAGGTAAAAGCGGCCGCTCTCGCCCGTCCGTCCGCGGCCAGCCGGCGCCGCAGGCCCTCGTCGGTGACCACGGCCGTGACCGCGCGGGCGAGCGCCCCCGGGTCCGCCACCGGCACGGTCACGACGGCGTCCCCCCCGACCTCGGCGAACGCGGGGATGTCGGAGACGATCGCGGGGACGCCATGGGCCATCGCCTCGACGATCGGCAGCCCGAAGCCCTCTGAGCGGCTCGGCGCGAGCAGTGCGGTGGCCCGTGACAGCACCACCGCGAGGTCCGCGTCCTCAAGACGCCCCAACGAATGGATCCGGGCCGGGTCCAGGCCCACCCGCGCGGCTTCGACCCGCAGGTCCAGCCCACCCCAACCGGGTGAACCGACATGCACCAGGGGCAGGTCGGGCGCAGCGGACGCGGCAGGCCCGACGGGCTCAGCCAGCTCAGCCAACGCGGCCAGCTCAGCCAGCGCGGCCAGGACGGTGTCCAGGCCCTTGCGGGGCTCGAGGGTGGCCAGGGTGAGCAGATACCCGCCGCCTGGAAGGCGGAGCCGGGCGGCGCGGGCATCTGCGTCCGCCGGGATGGTCACGACCGCCTCGGCCACGCCCTCGCCGATGACGTGCAGCCGGTCGGCCGGGATCGGCAGATGTGCCCGAAGTTCGGCGGCGACGGCCCTGGTCGGCACGATCACGGCATCGGCCTGGCGGGCCGCGCGCGCGCCCATCTGGCGGTGCCACCGGGCGCCGTGGGTGCTCAGGGTGTGCGGATGGGTCCACGGCACGGCGTCGTGGATCGTCACCACGAGCGGCACCCCGTGCCGCCGCGGCGGGACGAGCAGCGTGGGGGCGTGCACAATCCCCACAGCGCTCGGCGCCGGCCCATAGCCGCGCAGCCATGCGGTGGCAAGACCGCGTCGGGGCAGCGGCAGCCGGATGGGACCGACCACGCCCGGCACCGCCGCGCCGTCCGCTTCGCGTTCTCCCCGCCAGGCACACCAGCTGATGACCGCCTCGCCCGGCCGCGCCGTCCTGGCGAGCGCGGCGGCGAGCTCAGCGGAGTAACGCCCCGTTCCGCCCGGCACCGGCGCCAGCATCTGCTCAACTAAGAATCCGACCCGCACAAACGAGCATCCTTGCGTATTGATCGCCGACGTCAACCATCGCACGTCGCGTCCGCCGTGGCTCGGCCCCATCCGCCGCGTCTCGGCCCATCCACCGGGGCGGCCACGGCCATGATCGGCCCATCCACCGGGGCTGCCACGGCCATGATCGGCCCATCCACCGGTGCGGCCACGGCGATGATCGGCATATGTTTGTCGCTGTGTACGCTTTACGGCCGAATAGGCGTACCTAACGACAAACTCACGCCGATCTTGCCAGCGCCGCGGCGTACATCCTGCGGCTACGGAGAAGGCGTCGCCTGCACTCTGGTCGCTGTCGGCACGCTGGTCGTCGCCTGCACGCTCGTCGCCGTCGGCCCGCCCATAAAGGTCGGCACCGGTGGGTTGCGAATCGGCGGCCCGCCCTCGGGATTCACCGCCCGCGGCCTCGCATCGAACGGCACCACCGGCGGCGGACCAACCGGCCGCACCTCTGGACGTCGCGGCCGCGACGTCGGTTGCGAGCCTGCGACGGCCAGCTTGCCACCACCACCGGGACGACCACCGGCGACCGCACGACGATCAGCCGCAGTTGTCGTGCCCGGCGTCGGAGAACCCGTCCCGCCATCGGACGACGGGGCCACGGACGGACCGCTCGGCGTGGCGCTCGGCGCGTCGCCAGCACGGTCAACCGCCACCTCCGCCCCATTGGGAGAGGCAGGCGCCGTCGACAGCACAGTTTTGGGCTCACTCACCGGTTTGGAGTCCGGCGAGCAGCCCACGAGGAGAACCAGCGCACTCGCGGCGGCCAGCCCTACCCCCACACCAGTGCCGGGCGCCGGCAGCCGGCTTCGCCTGACCAAATCACCACAAATCATAACAATCACTATACGGATCGCAGCGGCGACACATCTGACAGACGGTCACCGACCGAACCACCAGTCAGGCTGCCAGATCGTCATCGACCGCATCCCGTCCTCCTCCCCCACGATCACAGCCGTCACCGTGTGATCCTCGGTCCGACCGGTCGCCGGATCCATCGCCCGCACCCGATCCCCCACCATCACATCCCGGATCGGTTTCCGGCTGCCATCAGCCATCAGGACCTCGGTCGCCCCGTCGAAACTGTTCAGCTCACACGAATCGGCGCTACTCGCCCGCACATCATCCCACACCTCAAAAAGATCATTCTTGTACTTTTCGGCATAACCGACGACAGCAAGACCCCCCATGGTAGCCACTACGACACCCTCGGCAATCACCGTCGCCCCCACCGGCGCACCCGCACCCGTCGCGAGCAGCAACACCCCACCCGCGTCCATACCAACACCCGGCCACGAGGTCGACCCGGTCGCGACGGACCGCTACTTCGCCCAGGTCCAGGCCCGGGGGCAGACGATGGCCCGGGTCGGGTTGGACGTCCGGCGTAGCTTCGGTGACTCGTTCGACGCGCTCACGGAGCCCATTCGCGGGCTGGACGTTCCGACCCTGCTCATCTTCGGGGAGAACGACCCGCTGGTCTCGGTGTCGACCGGGCACCGCTTCGCCGAACTCATCCCCGGGGCGCGGCTGCTGGTTCTGCCCGGGTGCGGGGACTTCCCGCAGGAGGAGCGGCCGAAGGATGTCGGCGAGGCGATCCACGCATTTCTCGGGACGGACGCCGCAACCGCGTGCGACACCGCCGACTGGCTGATCCCGAGGCCCTTCGCCGCAGCACTGAAGCCACCGTCGTCGACGACCGCGACGACCGCGACGACCGCGCGCAGCTGGCCGGTAGTGACCGTCATGAATCTCTCTCATAGATCAGGTGCCGTCGCTTGTTGGACACATCATGCGGGACTCGCGAGCATCGCGTCAGGCCCACAACACGCTGGCCAGGACGACGAGAGGACGACCGAGGTGACCGATCAACGCACCCAGATCGGCTGGTTGCCGGGCTTCATCCTGCTCTCGGCGATCTGGGGATCGAGCTTCGCGCTCATCAAGGTCGCGGTCGACGCGGACGTCCCGCCGATGTGGGTGGCGCTCTGGCGATGCCTGTTCGGCGCGCTGACACTCGGCGTCATGTTCGTCGCGACCGGGCAGCGACTGCCCCGGTCCGCCGCGACGTGGGGCAACGTGGTGGTGGTCGCCGCGCTACTCAACTCCGTACCATTCGTACTGCTGGCCTGGGGCGAGACCCAGGTCTCCTCACTGCTCGCGGGCATTTTCAACGCGACAACGCCGCTCACCACGCTGCTGTTCGTCTTCGCGCTGGTGCCGGGCGAACATCCCGGACCGCGGCGGTTGCTCGGCTTGGCGCTGGGTTTCGTCGGAGTCCTGGTCGTGCTCGGCATCTGGCACGGGCTGCACGGGCTGCACGGCGGGACGCGGACCGGCGGCCTCGCGTGCATCGGCGCGACGGCCTGCTATGGGGCGGGGTTCGCCTACACCCGGCGCTTCCTAGCCGGCGGGGGCGAGTCGGCAATCACGCTCTCGGCGATGCAGATCGGCTGCGCCACGGTCGAGTTGGCCCTGGTCTGCCCGCTGGCCAGCGGCGCGCCGCACTGGCCGGGAGCGGAGGCCGGGCTCGCCCTACTCGTGCTCGGCGCGGTCGGGACGGGCGTGGCCTACCTGCTGAATTTCAGCGTGATCCGCGCGGCCGGCGCGACAGTGGCCTCGACCGTCACCTACCTGGTGCCGCTGTGGTCGACGGCGCTCGGCGCCGTCGCCCTGTCCGAACCGGTCAGCCCGGGGGCGATCGTCGGTGGAGTGATGATCATTGGCGGGGCGGCCCTCACCCGCCCACCGCGCCCGCGCCCGCGCCCGGCCCCAGCATCGACAGGGGCCACCGGCAAGACCGCGACCGGAGACGCGTCAACCGGAGACGCACCGGACCGTACCCGCGGCCGAAGCCACCGGCGCGGCCGGACAGCGAACACCCGTGTCACCGAGGCACACACAGATCCCAGCGATCACGGAATGCGGGCAATGGCGTTTCCTCACTGTCGACGCACCGATCAACCGTCGGACGCACACAACGTCGACGAAACTACAGACCCGCAGACAACAACCAGCACCAGCACGGACCCACACCCGACAGGTCGCACCGGACAACGACGCAGCCCGAAAAGAAAGGCATGGTGACCTGCACGCCCAGCTGGACGTGCAGCACACGGCAACAAGACGAACGGAACACGGAACAGCATGGGCACATCGCGGCACCCACAGCCGAGATCAGAAAACCGATTGATGCAGACCTGGAGACCATGCGGGGCGGCGGCTGGCTGCTGCGGGACCGAAAAGGCGAGGCGCTGCCGCTCGCCGCCGATGCCACCCCTGAATGGGGATGGCAGCTGCTCGCCGTCGGTGGTGGGCGCGGGCTCGACGTAGTCGCGGAATGGGACTCGTTCGCGCTGACCCCGCTGACCGCAACGCCGTCGCGAGACCTGGAGCGGTCCGCCGGCATCACAGCCCCCGGCGGGGAACCGGCCTGCGACCCGTCGGCCGGCGACGCCATCCCTGCGCCCGCGTCGGGATGCCCTGTGCCGACCCCGAGATGCCCTGTGCCGACCCCAGGTTGGGCGGATCTGGTCGACGCGGCGGTCGTCGGCGCGGACCGCCGCCCACCCCCGACCATCCCCTGCTTGCCCGACCCGGCGGACCGGCCCGCCATTGACGGGCTCAACGGAAACGACGGGCTCGGTGGAAGCGAGGCTGCGCGGCGCCTGTTACGGCTTGCCGCGCTCGCCGCGGTGACGCGCCGTGCCGGGCAGCTCCCCGCCGACGCCGCCGAGGTGGCAGCCCCGCCTGCGGCTCCTGTCGACGAGCCGCCGCCCTGCCCGCGTGCCGCAGCGCTCACGCTCACAACCGAGCTGTCCGCCGCCGATACGGCGGCCCTCGAAGAATGGCTGGATCTGCTCGCCGAGGGCGGTTGGCGCCCTCCGGACAGCCTGCTGTGCCCGCTGATCAACCTCGGCCGACGCTCGGTCGCGATCCGCGGACGGCTGGGCCGGATCCTCGGCCCGCGCGGCCGCTGGTTCGCCGCACTACATCCGGATGGCGGTTGGGCCGCGATCACCAACCCCGCCGGCTGGTCGACCGCGACCGCGCCAGCGCGGCGTTCGCTCATCAACGCCCTGCGCCAGCGCGATCCGGCTGTTGCCGTCGGCCTGCTGCGCGACGCGACGGGCAGCGCGCCATCCCCAGCCGACCAGCCCTTCGCACCGTTTCGGACAGCAAGTGGCGCCGAACGCCTCGGGTTCATCGAGGCGCTGCGGGTCGGTCTCGGGCCGTGGGACGAGGAGCTGCTGGAAGCAGCCCTCGACGACCGACGCGCCGACGTGCGCGCGGCCGCCGTCGGTGTGCTGCTCATGCTGCCCGACACCCGATTCGAGGCACGCGCCGCCGCCCGCACCGCGGAAACCATCGTGGTAAGCCGTCGCAAGCTTCGCATCCGGCCACCGACGCTGTGCACGCAGGAGATGACCCGCGACGGCATCAGCATCACGGACGGACAGGCACGCCAACCGCGCGACAGCATCTCGGACGTGTATGCGAGGCTGCTGGCCGCGGAGCTGAACCGCGTCGACCCCCGGCTGTGGACCGAACGCACCGGCCTGCCCCCAGAGCGGTTCCTGAGCGCCAAGGTCGTCTGGGAGCCGACCGCGGCCCCTGCCTCGATCAGTATTCCTGAATGCCTGATCCAGCCGGTCATTCGACACCGCGACGCCGAGTGGGCACTCGCACTGATCCCCCGGGTCGGCCCGAACCACCAGGCGATACTGATCGACTGCCTAGCCGAACCCGACCGCACCCGGGCGCTCAACGTGGCGCTCAACGTGGCGCCCAACGTGGCGCTCAACGTGGCGCCCAACGTGGCGCCCAAGAGCGTCTGGTCCCGATCCGGTCGCCCCGACCGCGCTGGCAACCCCGGCCGGGAGCGCTCCATGACGATTCTCGCCGCTGTCAGCGGCCGGTGGTCCGCCGAGTTCACCCGGGCCGCAGGCTCGACGCTGGCCGCGCTGTTCACCGAGCCGATCGACGACCCCGGCGCGGGTGCACGGGCGCAGGCGTGGGAACGGGCGCTGTTGACCGGCGTCGCCCACCGCCTGCATCCGGACGTGGGCCTCCCCGACCTGGACCCGGCGACCATACGGACCGAGATGTTCGCCGACCACCAGCGGCTGGTCGCCACGATCAGCGACCGACGAACCCGCCGCGACACCCTCCTGTCCCGGTCGGGACATCCCAGCTGAGGCCGGCGACCGCTTCGCCATCCCGTCCTGGTACACCGTTCGCCCCGCAGAAAGGTTCTGTCATGACCACGTCGACAGCAACAACCGCCACCGCCACCCACGGCGGCGCTACCCACGGCAGCGCGCCGGTCGCGGATGATGCGGCTGGTTCCAGCCCCCAGCTGCTGCGCCCGCACGCCGAGCGGGCCTTCGCCGCCGAACTGGCCGCACTCGCCGCCACCGACAACCGGCCCCGGCCGCCGTCCTGGAAACTGTCCCCCTGGGCCGTCGTCACATACGTGTTCGGCGGCACCCTCGGCGACGGCACCGTCATCACCCCGAAGTACATCGGTGCCCGGCGGCTCGTCGAGGTCGCCGTCGCCACCCTCGCCACCGACCGGGCGCTGCTGCTCCTAGGCAGTCCGGGCACGGCGAAGTCATGGCTGTCGGAACATCTCGCCGCCGCGGTATGTGGCGACTCCACCCTGGTCGTCCAGGGCACCGCGGGCACGTCCGAGGACACGGTCCGCTATGGCTGGAACTACGCCCGGCTCATCGCCGAGGGACCATCTCCGGAGGCGCTGGTGCCCTCCCCGGTGATGCGCGCGATGACCCGCGGCGCCATCGTCCGGGTGGAGGAACTCACCCGGATGGGCGCCGAGGTCCAGGACGCGCTCATCACCGTGCTCTCGGAGAAGACCTTTCCCGTCGCGGAGCTCGCCGACGAGGTGCAGGCCGTCGCCGGATTCAACGTGATCGCCACCGCCAACGACCGTGACCGCGGAGTCAACGAGATGTCGTCGGCGCTGCGGCGCCGGTTCAACACCGTCGTCCTCCCACTTCCGGCGACCGAGGACGCCGAGGTCGAGATCGTCACCCGCCGCGTCGCCGACCTCGGCCGCGCCCTGGACCTGCCCGCCGAACCACCAGCCGACGTCGAGGTCCGGCGCGTCGTGCGGATATTCCGGGAGCTGCGCGCGGGGGTCACCGTCGACGGCCGCACGACGCTGAAGACGCCGACCTCGACGCTGTCCACCGCCGAGGCGATCAGCGTGATCACCGGCGGGATGACGCTGGCCACCCACTTCGGCGACGGCAGGCTGTCCGCCGAGGATGTCGCCGCCGTGCTCATCGGAGCCGTCGTCAAGGACCCGTCGACCGACCCGGTGGCCTGGCGGGAGTATCTCGAAGGCGTCGTCCGCGGCCGCCGCGGCTGGTCAGACCTGTACCGGGCCTGCCGCGACCTCGATGCGGACACGTTCGCCGGATGAGCGTCACCGTCCTGGGCATACGCCATCACGGGCCGGGCTCCGCGCGGGCGGTCGCCGCGGCTCTCGCTGAGATCAACCCCGACCTCATCCTCGTCGAAGGTCCCGCCGAGGGGGACGGCGCGCTGGCGTACACCGGTTCACTGACCCCGCCGGTGGCGCTGACCGTCTACGCCGTCGACGAACCCCGCGATGCCGCGTTCTGGCCGTTCGCCGAGTTCTCCCCGGAATGGCGGGCGTTGCTGCACGGCGCTGCCGCCGGCATCCCGGTCCGGTTCATCGACCTGCCGTTCGGGCACACCCTGACGCTGCTCCGCCAGCAGCGGGCCGCAACGCTCACCGAGCCCCGACAGGCTGACAACCCGGCCGAGATCCACAGTAAAAGACCGGCGGAGGGCGCCAATCCGGACACGGTCGGCTCGGACCCGGTCGATCCGGACCCGTCGACCGCTGACGGGGACGCGGAGCCCGTCCCCGCCGCGCCGCTCATCGACGACCCGCTCGGCTGGCTGGCGCTGGCCGCCGGGCACGACGACCCGGAGCGCTTCTGGGAGGACCTCGTCGAGCACCGCCGCGTCGACCCCGACAGACCTGGCGGACCCGACAGACCTGGCGGACCCGGCGGCAGGAGCGAGGCCCTGGCCCTGTTCGCCGCAGTCGCCGAGGCGATGACTCAGCTGCGTGCCGCCAAGCCCTCCACCGAGATCGCCCGGCAGCGCCGGGAACAGATGCGTGAGGCGCACATGCGTCTGGAGATCCGTAAGGCCGGCAACGGCGCGGACGCCGCCGCCCGCATCGCGGTGATCTGCGGGGCGTGGCACGTCCCGGCGCTGACCGGGACGGCTGGAGCGACCTCAGTGACCGCCGACCGGGAACTGCTGCGTGGCCCCCGACCTGTGCGCACGGCGACCACCTGGGTGCCGTGGACACACGCCCTGCTCGCCACCGCGTCCGGCTACGGCGCGGGCATCACCTCACCCGGCTGGTACCAGCACCTGTGGTCCGCGCCGGACCAGGTGACGGCCCGCTGGGTGGCCCGGGTGGCATCTCTGCTGCGCGCAGCCGACCTGCCGGCGTCCCCCGCGTCCGTGGTCGAAACCGTCCGTCTCGCCGAAACCCTCGCGGCTGTGCGTGACCGCTCCCTGCCCGGACTGACCGAGCTCACCGACGCCGTGCTCGCCGGGCTGTGCGCCGGTGACCCGGTACCGCTCGAGGTCGTCCGCGAACAGCTCGTCGTCGGCGATGTACTCGGCGCGGTCGGCGCCGATGCGCCTGCCGTACCGCTGGCCGCCGACCTTGCCCGGACCCAGCGCCGGCTCCGGCTGCAGCCCACCGCCGCCGATCGCGCCATCCGGCTGGACCTGCGCAAGGACACCGACCGCGAACGCAGCCGGCTTCTGCATCGGTTGCGGCTGCTCGACGTGCCGTGGGGGACCCCGGTGGTCACGGCCAGCACCGGCACCTTCGCCGAGGCGTGGACGCTGCGCTGGGATCCGGCGTACGCCGTCGCGGTGATCGCTGCCGCCCGTCACGGCGCGACCGTCGCCGACGCGGCCGCCGCGGTCGTCACCGAACAGACCCGCGACGCCGCCGACCTGCCGACTATCACCGGCCTGCTCGAACAGGTCGTGCTCGCCGGCCTGCCCGACGCCCTGGCGGCGGTCACTGCGGGGCTCGAACGCCGCGCCGCCGGCACCGGCGACATCGCCCATCTGATGGCGGCGCTGGCACCGCTGGCCCGCGTCCACCGCTACGGCGACGTGCGCGCCACCGACACCACCCTGGTCACCACGCTGGCCGAAAGCCTGATGGTACGGATCTGCGCAGGGCTGCCCCCGGCCTGTCAGAGCCTCGACGACGACGCGGCGAGAACCATGGCCACCGCCCTGGACACCGCCGACACCGCGTTCCGGCTGATCGCCGACCCCGAGCACGTCAGCCACTGGCACACCGCGGTTCGCGCCGTCGCCGACGCCTATGGCGGGAACAGTCTGGTCACCGGCAGATGCGCGGGGATCCTGTCGGACGCGGGCGAGATCGACCCGGCGGACGTCGCGGTCCGCCTCGCTCGGGCGTTGTCCGCGGCCGGCGGCGCTCCGGCCGACGCCGCCCAGTGGCTGGCGGGCTTCCTCGGCGCCTCCGGATCGGTACTGGCCCGCAACCCGGGGCTGCTCGGTCTCATCGACGCATGGCTGAGCTCGCTTGACGGCACTGCCTTCACCGTCGTCCTCGCGCCGCTGCGGCGGGTGTTCGCCGCCTTCAGCATCCCGGAACGGCGCATGATCGCCGAACGGGTACGGGCGGTGTCGCCCCGCCCCGGCGCGGGCGGCACCGGGCTCGCCGGTCCGGGCATGGTCCCCGCGCAGAACGCGGCCGGTATCACCGGGCCGGCGGGCGATCCGGCCGCCTGGGATTTCGACCGGGTCACGCGTGTCCTGCCCACCATCACCGCGCTACTGGGTATTCCCGGCGTAGGAGGGAGTCCCGAACATGGCTGACGTTCCTTCGGTCGACAGCACTCCCGTCCCGCGCAGCGCTTCTGTCCCGCGCAACGCTGTTCCGGCGGAGACCGGCACCGACACCGACGGCACGGCCGGGATGGAGGAGTCCGAGCGGCTGCGGCGCTGGCGGATGGTGCTGGGCGCGCCGGCTGCCATGGCATTCGTCGGGGCAGGCACCCTGTCGAAGGCTGACGCGGACATCGACGCTGCGCTCGGCGCCCTCTATGACGCGGACAATGCGGGCGAGGAGGGCCGCCGGAAACGGTCAGCCGGGCTGGGCGCGTCCGCGCCGTCGGTGGTCCGCTGGCTCGGCGACATCCGCGACTACTTCCCGACGCCGGTCGTGCAGGTACTGCAACGCGACGCGGTCAGCCGGCTCGGGTTGGCCCGGCTCCTGCTCGAACCGGAACTGCTTGAGGCCGCGGAACCCGACGTGCACCTCGTGGGCACGCTGTTGTCGCTGCGCTCCGCGCTACCCGAACGCACGAAAGAGACCGCCCGCATGGTCGTGCGGCGCGTCGTTGACGACATCGAGCGGCGTCTGGAACAGTCGCTGCGGTCCGCGGTTCTCGGCGCGGTGAACCGGTCCACCCGCACCAGGACCCCCCGGCTTCCCGACGTCGACTGGGATCGCACGATCCTGGCGAACCTGCGGAACTACCAGCCCGAACAACGCACCGTCATCATCGACCGGCTCATCGGCTACGCCCGGGCGCGGCGCACCGCCGCGATGCACGACGTCATCCTGCTCATCGACCAGTCCGGGTCCATGGCGTCCTCGGTCGTTTACGCCGGGGTGCTGGGCGCGTCCCTGGCGACGATGACGGCGGTGTCGACCCAGCTGATCGTCTTCGACACCTCGGTGGTGGACCTCACCGACGACCTCGATGACCCGGTCGACCTACTGTTCGGGATCCAACTCGGCGGCGGTACCGACATCGACCGGGCTGTCGGCTACGGCGCCTCCCTGGTGCGCCGACCTACCGACACCGTGTTCGTACTGATCAGCGACCTGATCGAAGGTGGGGACCAGTCGTCGCTGGTCGGCCGGCTGCGGGCGTTGGTCGAATCGGGGGTATGCGTCGTCGTCCTACTCGCCCTCTCCGACGACGGCACCCCCGCCTACGACCATGCGCTCGCCGCGACCTGCGCCGAACTCGGCGCGCCCGCGTTCGCCTGTACCCCGGACGCATTCCCCGAACTACTGGCGACGGCACTGCGACGTGAGGACGTGGGACGGTGGGCCGCCACCCACGGCCTCGTGCCCGGCTGATCCCCCGCCGCCGACACCGTTGCCCAGGACAGTGGCGATCACGCTGAGTCTTCGCCGTCGTCCAGTCCTACCTCTCGACGGTCGGCAAGTGGGGTGCGACAAGCTCGACGCGCTCGTGCAGCTCTTCACCACCGGCGCGTGGCTGCCCCCTGCCCTCATGCCCGGGCTCGCGGCAGCGGCCTGATCCGGAGCCCGGCACCCTCTACCCCTGGCCGAGCACTGTCTCGATCCGCACGCGGGCGACCGTGCGCGGACCTTCCAGCACCAGCAGTTCGGCTCCCGGACGCATGTGAGGGAGCGCCAACTCGGGCACGAGGAATCCCACCAGACAACGCCGATGATTGTCGTCCAATCGCTCGGTCTCCTGCAGCAAGATGCTCAGCTGGTCCGCCGAAGCCGGCCAGCCCGGCTGGACTTCCTCGTCGCCCCCCTGGACGAACACCGCCGTGGCCATATAAACGGGTGCGGTCGGCGGGCCCGACCTCCGCCCTCCTTCTTCATGCGTGCGCCAAACGACCACGCCCTCGGCCACTGGACTCTCGATCTTCTCCATCACGGCCACAACTCGATGCCGCTCATCTGCTCGTTGATCTGGGTGAGTTGGTCGCCGTCGGCGTAGTAGCCGGGGCCGACTCCATCCAACTTGCCCGCCTGGAAGTGCAACTGGTCGGCCAACGACCTGGATATCCGCGTCGTGACGGTCAGGCCGTCACCGCCGTTGAGCAGCAGCTCCCC
>NZ_CAUVXL010000060.1:28165-28680 GCF_963555915.1 Protofrankia sp. Cas4 | reverse complement strand
GCGTGCACGCCTTGGGTCGCAAACTACTTCCCCTCCATCTGGCCCTCACCGGTCCCGAACCTGCCCGTCGTGGCGATGGAGTCGAACTCGGCAGCGGCCACGTTCCGGAAGATCTGAACGGTGTCCGCAGCGTTAGGTCCGGTCTTTGTGGCGGCCGTTAGGATACCAGCGCCGCCTTCGGCTGTACCGGTACCCGCGCAGGTGATGGCGGTCAAGTCCTTCGGACGAGGCCCCGGAGCGTTACGGGCCAACCAGGCCGCGGCCATCTGTACCCGGCTGACGACCGCCCGGCCGGCCGCGGTCCGGCCCGCTCTGCCCGCGAGGCTGCCGGCACCAGCCGAAACCAGACCACCACCCGCATCCGACCAGCTATAACCCCCGTCACCGAACAGATGGCTCGATAGACCCCCCGCGGTGACCGAGCCCAGGCCGGCACCCGCCCCAGCCGCCACCACCCCGGCGAACCCATCCGCGAGCGCAAACCCGGCTTCCCCCCCGGTGGCGATCAACCCGCC
>NZ_CAUVXL010000060.1:24086-27657 GCF_963555915.1 Protofrankia sp. Cas4 | reverse complement strand
TACCGCCCCCGAGCAGCGCCCCCCCGATCGCCCCGATACATATCGGGCACAGACCCGACGGATCCGCGTCCACCGTCGGCCGATTACCCGCATAGCCATAGGTCTGGGTGAACCCGACACCGGACTGCGCCGGATGGGCGTCCGGGCCGGTGAACCGCCCGCCGACGCGTCATAATCCCGGGCCCGCAAGTCATAGCCCTGCTATCCACTAACGTATCAGTCGGCCCAAACGGGGCCTCGGACTGCTCCCGGCCTCGAAGTGAAACCGACGCCACAATCGGTTGACGTCGTCACGAACCTCAATCGTGCCACCAAGGAACCCGCGGATTGACGCGCGCAGCCACCGCCGCAAACTCCACGTCATCCATCTCGAAATAGCCATCCCCGTCAAAGCGTCCGGCTCGATTCCAGTTCACCCACCGACATGCACCTTCTGAACAGAGCCGTCCAGCAGTTTGACGTCGATAGTCCTGCCGCCGCTCTTCGATGCTTCACTGAGGCCGACGTCGCAGTCGTCGCCTCCTACCTGTCGACCGCCCGCAAATGGGGCATCGACATGATGACCGCACTCTCGGACCTGTTCACCACCCGAGCGTGGCTGCTACCTGCTCTCGAACCCTGCCGATAAGCCGGATCGGCGTCTCACCACGTCCCCATCACAGCGCGGACGGCGGCTTCCAGGTCCTGCTCGCGCAGCATCGCAGCCATCGCGCATGCCAGCACCCCGGCCGCCTGCCCGAAGACCACCTCCGACGACTCGATCTCATCGAATCCGGCCCGATCCACCCGCAGCACGCCGGCCGGCCAAGGCGTCGCGTCGGCCAGCAGAGCGTCGAGAACCGCCGAGGCGAACTCCTCGGGCAGTCCGACGGTGAACGGCCGTGACCACAAGCGACTCGGACACGCGGCCGACGCGCCACCGGGGGCGCAGTCGACCTCGAAGACAATGTCCGTAGTCGGGACGGGCAGGAACCGTGCCCCCAGCAAGGCTCGCGGCGCAAGACCCCCGAAACGGCGTTGGACCTCGACCAACACCCGCACCGGTCGGCCAGAGCCTTCCGGCGCAGCCCGCCGAGCACGCAACCGCCCCGCCTCGACGAAACACGCCCGCTCGTCGTCCTCCTCGACCGCAACCAGGCCGTGCCGTTCGACATCGATAGTGATCACCGTGGACCCAATCCGTTCATGTTGCGCCACCACGGGCCGAACTCCGGGAACTGGTCGATCACATCAGGATCGTAGTTCCGGCCCGGCGGATGCACCGTCAATGCCTGATCATGCGCCTGCTCATACGGCATGCCCTGATCCAGGGGATCAGCCTCAGTCCACTCGTGCCGCATGAAGTTGGCCTGGCCTGCGCTCAGCGGCTGCCCGTTCTCGATGGCCTGCCCAATACGCTGAAGCATCACGTCGTTGGCAGCGAAGGGATCAAGCCCCGGACGCGCCAAATGCTGCGTCACTCGAACGACCTCGCCTGCTGAATAGCTACGGGTGTCGTTGATGGTGGTTTCGGTGCGCAGCGCTTTTCCTTCCTTGTGGTACTGCTTGATCGTGGCGTGTGTGTAGTCGACGTGCAGGCCGAGGGTGACACCTTCGGTGATGATCCGGGTGCGGAGCCGGCTCGGAGTGGGTCGTTGCCCGCCGTGTCGAAGTTGCCGGTCGAAGATGAGGTTGACCTGGTCGGGGCGACCGATGTCGAGGTTGTCCCGGATCACCTGTTCGAAGAAGATCCGTCCGGACAGGGGCCGGTCGAGGGTCTGGATCAGGGAGAACTCGGCCTGCAGGATGGAGATGTCATACCGGTAGCCGGCATCGCTGTCCTCAGGGGTGAACGGATGAGGCAGGAGCGCGAGCCAAATGCGGAGCAGCCCGTCGCAACAGCGGGGTACACCGGCTGCGGAGAGCGGTCAGTCTGGGAACCTGCTCGGCGAACGTCCTGCGCGCACAGCCGGTCACGTCGTAGAAAAATCGTCGCACTCGCAGGTGCACGACGAGCTCCTGGTTACTGGCGGGACAGTCCATGATCCGCCACTCATAGCGGCTGTGTACCCATTCGGAGTCGACCCCGCAGCCCGGACACGCGGCCGCTGTGGCGCGGCCTCGTCCATACACCTGCACCGACCAGCCAGCGGACGCGAAACGGTCGATCAACAGACCGGTGAACTGCGGAAACACGGCGCGGATCAGGTCGGACGCGAAAATCCACTATGATCCACAGAGGGCTGCATCGCCCCGACGCCGACCCATCACGGAACTCGTGCCAGAGCCCCGTCCAGCCTGTCGACGCTATCGTGATCATCCCATCGGAGCGTCGCTATGATCCTTTGAACCGCCCCATTTTATCTGACATGTCAGATAAATTAGCTAAAATCATGAAATACTAGCTCCCGCAGCGCGTATTGCGGAGGAACGCTACCCGTCGTGTAGTACGCAACGAACAGGCCGCCAGCTTCCTCGATATCGAATACCTCGCGCTGCAGGACAGTGGTCTCGCATCCGTTCCAATGAACGGGCACGTCTGGATCTAGATGCTCTCCGGTGACGCTCGTCTTGTGCCCAACGAGGTACTGTCGTGGCTTCAAGCCGTCGACTCTGCGCATCTCGACCATCAAACGATCCCGGGACCCGGCCGCCTGTATGTACTCCTGCGGCCACACGCGCAGATCGATCTGATCGAACGATGTATCCGGCGGGATGGCCCATAGGCTGAGTGAAAAACGGTTGGAGCCGTCGAGAAGCAGGAGCCGTTGACGAATCAACTCTGCCGGAGGGGCAACTGGGTCCTTCAGTTCCCCATGGATCCGCCCGTTCATTGTGAGGGCGTGAGTCACTAGCGTCATGGCACCCTCACCAAATACGTCGACGTGATCGAAATGCTGGCGCCACCCAATGTCGCTGTAGCGGAGACACCACCGTCTACCTGGCCGTCGAACGCTCGTTGGGATGCTGTCAGGCCAGCCGATCCACCCTTCACCTCGACGCCCTGATAGGTACCGTCAGGATTGATCGATAACCCGTCGAAGTACCGAATCGATCCATCGGGTAGCGTCGCGCGCACCTGATCGCCAATGACGCTCCGACCGGTAGCCGTCGTGTAGTCGGCGAGACCCTGCGCCTGCGCGCCAGCACCGTAGCTTCCCTTTCCAGTGAAGTGTCCAAGTGCATCGCGTCCGTCACCTCTGTCAACACCGACGCCTGTTTCTGCGGCGACGGTATCACCGGTGCCGGCGCAGGTGATGGCGCTCAGGTCTTTGGGGCGGGGTCCGGGGATGTTACGGGCC
Source organism: Protofrankia sp. Cas4 (assembly GCF_963555915.1). Classification (NCBI taxonomy): domain Bacteria; kingdom Bacillati; phylum Actinomycetota; class Actinomycetes; order Frankiales; family Frankiaceae; genus Protofrankia; species Protofrankia sp. Cas4. Next base: position 24,376 of record NZ_CAUVXL010000060.1, on the reverse strand, counting down.
AACCAGGCGGCGGCGGCCTGTACCCGGCTGACCACCGCCCGGCCGGCCACGGTCCGACCCGCTCTGCCCGCGAGACTGCCGACACCAGCCGAAACCAGACCACCACCCGCGCCGATGGCGAAGTCCCCACCGGCGTCGGTCCAGCTGTAACCCCCATCACCGAACAGATGGCTGGACAAATCCCCGGCGGCCACCGACCCAAACCCGGCACCCGCACTACCGGCCACCACCCCGGCGAACCCATCCGCGAGGGCAAACCCAGCTTCCCCCCCGGCTGCGATCAGCCCGCC
>NZ_CAUVXL010000060.1:15496-23669 GCF_963555915.1 Protofrankia sp. Cas4 | reverse complement strand
TACCGCCCCCGATCAGCGCCCCCCGATCGCCCCGATACATATCGGACACAGACCCGACGGATCCGCGTCCACCGTCGGCCGGTTACCCGCATAGCCATAGGTCTGGGCGAACCCCACACCCGGCTGCGCCGGATGGGCGTCCGGGCCGGTGAACCGACCCGCCGACGCGTCATAATCCCGGGCCCGCACGTCATACAGGCCGGTAACCGTGTCGAGATACTGACCGTGGAACCGCAGCGGATTGCCCGCATAGCCGGTTCCGGTGACCGCGGCCGGCCCACCGAACGGATCCAACGTGGCCGACCCGGTCACCCCGGCGCCGTCCGCGGTGTCGGTGACACTCCCGGTGCTGTCGGCGAGCAGCCAGCTCAACGCCCCACCGGGAGTGCCATCCGCGACCGCGGTCCCCAGCGTGGACTGCGGGTCGGCCCACCAGGTGTGCGTGGTCGTCCCGGCGCCGGCGCTCTCCCCGACCCGAACGGGCAGCAGCCCGCCGGTATCCCACGTCCACATCGCATCGGTAGCACCGTTGACCGCCCGACTGATCCGGTCACCCTGCTCGTCATAGCCGTAGCCGACGGTCCGGCCGTCCTCCAGGACGACCGACCGCAGGTTCGTGTCCAACCCGTAGGCCAACGCCCGGGTCGGCGTGCACGTCACCCAGCTGCGTCGCTACGAAGCCGGCACCAACCAGCCCACGCTCGACGTCCTGCGCAGCCCCGCCATCGCACTATCGGTCAGCACAGATGCGCTCGTTTTCGAACCCGGCGAACGCGGCCCCGACGACCTCCACACCCTCGGAATCTGAGCGAAGCAAGTTCGACCGGCGAACCCTCATGACAAACAATCACCCCCGGCGAGTATCTGCTTCACATCCTTTCGGATGAAAGCAGAACGGAAATCGCCAGCTTCATACCGTAGTCGCAGGTCATTCTCGCCCTCTATCGACCCGACATATTCTGAAACCGCGCGCAGAATCGACACCAAGAGGCGTTCTCGATCCCCGTCCGGCATATCCAAGGTCAGATCAAAGCAAGCAACGGCAGCAGAACGAAAATCCCCTAAACGAGTGCCCTCCGCCTCCGGCGGCGTGGCCAACGGGAGATTCTCCAGGTGCATCAGGACCGGACAGTCATTGGGCCTCGCCGGCTCAGCTCCCGTCACTACCTGCAGAGGTGACACACCCAGGTCCAGGGAGTAGCGCTCTCCATACGGGGACCGATCAAGCTGTACGACCCAGACCAACTCATCAGATCTCCGCACCCAGGCCTGCCCTCGCTTGACGAATCCAGACCCGGCAAACACATCCTTGATTGCGGCACGGACTTCCCGACTCGTCATCATGGCTTGTACACGTCCACGTAGGCCGTCCAGGGCTCTCCGGTGAGTTCCTCCAGATATGCCTTGTAACCGTTCACCTGTCGCCAACCATCCGTGATCGCACCCGGGTTGTCCGGCTTCAATTCCCGAACAATACGCTGAGAGTAACTCACCGCATCCGGCCTCAGTCGACTCCCGGGCATCGCCCTGTTGAAGACGTAATCCCCTCCACCCAGGGTGTTTTCGTAGTTCAGGTGAGCCGAGCGGCCGGCCGCAGCCTCTGCGGAGTCACCACCAGCACCACTCGTGAACTGCCCTCGCGCGTTCCTCGGCCGCGCAACTTGCGCAGCAACCCCTGCGGTTTCCGCGGCGGTTGTTAGGGTAGCAGCCTCGGTTTCGGCTTGACCCGCACCGGCGCAGGTGATGGCGGTCAAGTCCTTCGGACGAGGCCCCGGAGCGTTCCGGGCCAACCAGGCCGCAGCGACCTGTACCCGGCTGACCACCGCCCGCCCGGCCACGGTCCGACCCGCTCTGCCCGCGAGACTGCCGGCACCAGCCGAAACCAGACCACCACCCGCATCCGACCAGCTGTACCCGGCGCCGTCGAACAGCTGGCTCGACAAACCACCCGCGGTGACCGAACCCAGGCCGGCACCCGCCCCAGCCGCCACCACCCCGGCGAACCCATCCGCGAGCGCAAACCCCGCTTCCCCACCCGCGCCGATCAACCCGCCGTACAGGACCCCGGTACCGGCGCTGCGCCCGAGCCCACTCCAGGAGAAAGCATCGTCGGAGCGGGCGACATGCACCAGATAGGTACCGCCCCCGATCAGCGCGCCCAGGCCCGCCCCGATGCACAGCGGGCACAGACCCGACGGATCCGCGTCCACCGTCGGCCGATTACCCGCATAGCCATACGCCTGGGTGAACCCGACACCGGACTGCGCCGGATGGGCGTCCGGACCGGTGAACCGCCCCGCCGACGCGTCATAATCCCGGGCCCGCAGGTCATACAGGCCGGTAACCGTGTCGAGATACTGGCCGTGGAACCGCAGCGGATTGCCCGCATAGCCGGTTCCGGTGACCGCGGCCGGCCCACCGAACGGATCCAGACTCGCCGACCCGGTCAACCCCCGGCATCGTCCGCAATGGCGAGATCTTCGACGTCTCCGCCGTTTACCTACTCGACCACGACATCCCACAGCGGCCGGTTCACCGCGGCGATGAAGCCCTCGACGACCGTCCGGCTCAACTCGCCGAACCCGGCCCCGACAACCTCGCCCCGGCCCTCAGCCTCATCAACTTCATCGACAGCCTCGTCACCAAGACGCAGCCGAGGACTCTCGCCCGCGGGATCACCTGAGATCCTTTGCCGAGCTCAACCGGGGAACGGCAGGACCGAAGCCCCAGCACCGGCCCACCGCTGCGTGACCATTGCGGCATCCCCGGGTGCCGGCTGAAGCACCACATGAAAGGGCACCGCCGGACGGTCCCACCACTCGCCCCGTACAACCGGCCGAGCCCACTCCTCGCATGCCCGCGTCAGCGAGTCGACCAGCCAACCCAGTACGTCCGCACCCGCATCCGCCAAGACCTCACCAGGATCGGTGATCACGATTACATAGCCCGACCGCGGCGGCAGCCAGCCGAGATCCGCCATGCAGTCGTCGAAGGCGTCCATGTTCTCGCCGAAGTACCAAGGAAACTGCAGCGAGGCGGCGACCTCATCGAACGTGGCCTGCAACGTTCGCATCTTCCGTCCCCGGACGACTCGCACGACCAAGCCAGACTCCACCCATCCCACGACTGCCTCGCTCACGGCTTTGGGGTCGCGTTCCAGGACCAATAGCTCGAGCGTGCTGGACGCCCTCATCAACGACAGCGGGCTCGTCATCAGCAGGCGCTCCAAAAGTGGAGAAAAGAACGATAGTGATCGTCAGTGTAATCGGCCGACCTGCCACTCGCCAGCCGCTCAGCCCCGCGGCCGGCACCCTTCACGTAGGGGTTCACGTCCCTCTCCCGATACGTGATCGGATTCCCCGCTCCATCGACGCCCGGAAGCCGACTCTCCAGGTTGTTGACCATCGAGCCCCCTACAATCCGGCAGCGACAAACCTTTCTCCGTTACACGGCCACGAACCTTCCAAGCGATGAGGCAGCCGCCAGCCTGACACGCAGCCAGACGGTCCACAGGTTCGTGCCCGGCGTCACCACCAGCAACGACTCCCGGCTGCCATGGAACGACCACCGACCCACAAGATCCCTACTGACATCGAAGGTGAGCATGCCGTGATCGACGCAGCACTCCAACCTCCACGTGATGATCTTTGAGGTCAGGACATACCAGCCCGTTCTTCGCCGAACTCCTCAAAACGCTGCGCATCGAGCCCGGCTGGTCGCCAAACACACTCGCAGACACGATCGACAGCGATGCTCGGCACGTCAGCCACTAGGAAAACCGCCGCATCACCCCAAGCCTCGAAACACTCGTGCGCCTCACCGCAATCCTCACCATCAGCCTCGACGACCGCGTCATCGAAGCAGCCACCAGCCGACAAGCGCCCACACCGTCAACGTCAGCTCACCGACCGCGCCGCACGTCACGCCTCGAGAGCGATGATTCGCAGCCACCGCCAGAACTCCTCATGATCAACATCCTCACCGCCGATAATGCGATGCCCATAAACAGCGACCGCAATGTCAATATCGTCATTGGTCTTAAACTTCGGATCCTCCGTCCCAAACACCATGATCACATGATGCTGGTAGGAGACGTTCTTCTTACCCCAGGTGAAGAATTCCCAACGCAGGTTCGGATGCCGTTCGATCATCACATCGCCGAGGAACAACCCGACATCGTTGACCACCGAATACCAATCCGGCAGCAGCCGACCCGGCTTATCCGGATCACCCTGCACACCGGCACGGAACCAATCGTTGAGATCCTGGATCGCCGCATCATCGGTGCCCAGCTCAACACCATTCGCCTTCAGCAGCCGACCCAGCATCACGATCCGCGCCGGCTTGGCCTCCATCAACCGCACGAACGCCTGCCGGGCCTCCCGGCGGGGCAGCGTGTTCAGCGGGCCGAACACACCCGGATGATAGATCTCGTAGCCGTCCCAGTCGATACTCATCGCACCGCCCACCCGATCCCGGCCTTGTTCAACGCCGCCTGCAGCGGTCCTGTCGGACCTCTCTCACCGGTCACGGCACTCCGCGAGAATACCCACAGCACGCCGTTGACCTTATTATTGTTCTGCATCAGCCACTGGTCCTTCGCGATCTGAGCCTGGATACCCGAACTCAGCGACATACGGCCGACCTTCGACTCGATCGCCACACCATTCGGCGTCAGGACATCGACGCGACGTGCCCCGAACGGCGTGCCGAAGTTCTGCTCAATCACCGACCCTGGATACCCCAAGGCGATCGCATCCCGAGCCGCGTTACCGGCGGCCAGCAGACTACCGGCGGCGCCGGTGACGAGGTCGTTGCCCGCGTCGGTCCAGCTGTAGCGGCCGCCGCCGAACAGATGGGCGGACAGGCCGGCGGTGACCGAGCCCCTGCCAGCACCCCGCCGAGGCCGTCGGCGAGGGCGAACCCGGCGCCTCCACCCGCGGCGATGAGCCCGCCGTACAGCGCCCCCGTCGCCGTGCTTTTCCCCAACCCACATCAGGAGAAGGTGTCATCGGACCGGGTAACATGCACCAGGTAGGCGCCACCCCGGAACAGCGCATCCCCGACCGCCCCGAAACACACCGGACACAGACCCGACGGGTCCGCGCCCACCATGGGCTCGAAACCCCCACCTGACCAGGGGCAACAGCAAACTCACGCCGGTATCCCGGCCACTCCCGCCGCCATAGACACCCGCCAGAGAACGCTCATCCACCTATCGATTCAGGCGACATCATGTGACCCTTCGGGCATAAGTTCAAGAATGAGATCCAAATCTGAATCGATCTCCTGATTTGCCGTGAGGTGAATATGCGCACCTTCATGAACTCCGTCCTGCGCCAAGGTCAACAGGTGCCGCGCCAGCGATACAAAGCCAGCACGGTTCGCCTTTATGGCGACATCTGTCGAACTTGCCGTCACAGCGATTTCAAATCCCTCATCCCATACAAAGCGCAAGCCATCATCAGGATGATACCCAGGTACTTCAATAACACGATCCACTATCCACTCCGACCTTCGCGAAAACATGCGACGAGGTATTTCCTCCGACTCGCTTTGAGCCAGGAAACTCTAGTCTACCCAAGGTAAATGTGACGATTCTCGACGACAACCGACTTGCCGGGCTTTCTTGGATTCGGAACCAATCGCTCGAAGTTCATATGTGGACCACCACCATGCCGCCCAGTGATATCCGATTCACCGATTCTGACAACACCACTTCCATCCTTCGAGACGTAGCGACCGCTACCCTTAAGGGCCTCCGAATATCCCGACCCAAGCCATTTCCCAGCCGCATCGAGAGCCGCGGGGGCTGGTCACGGGTCGAGTCTGTCAGTCAGCCCGCCTGAGCGTGGGGAGGCAGCAGCTGAAGAGCCGGCAACTGGGAAAGGACCGGTCTGTCGTCGTTGGTGGGCTTGGCGGGCGGCCTGCCGGGACGCCCCAGCACGCCCGCGATCACCGGCCAGCCGACCCCGTCCGCGGCCGCCGGCCACCACAACCAGTAACCGCAAAACAGACATCACCCCACGAACACGCGACTACCGGACACACGACCCTCCCAGTTCAAGCCCCCGGCGTCCAGTTCGTTCCGGCGCCGCGCGGCGGACTGCGCGCGGCCTGGCGGCCGTGCTCGCCCGGCGCGTCGGCGGCCCGTCCCGTCCACCGGGGGTGCCGAACTGCTGTGTCGTCACGAACGAACCGGCGGGAGGCCGGCCACGGGCACTCACAGTCCGGTGACGCCTCGCGCGATCGATCCGATGGCCACCGTGCACCAGCCGACCAGGAAGATCACGTCGGCGGTGCGGCGTAGCCGCCGTGCGTGCGCGCGACGCGAGGGGGTGCGGTGGGCGCCCTCGTGCGGTCCCCCGACGGCGCGAAGAACATCCCAGGGAGCCTGGGGGCGCGCATCGATCGGCCGTGTCAGCCAGAAGAGCACGGGTGTCGTCAGCATTGCCAGACCAGCCACGATGCCCACCATCCCCCCATCCGAGCAGATTCCAGCCCAGACTGCCCAGCGATGTGATCTATGGTTGCCGTCACATGGCCGGCGCCGCTTCCGCTCGTGCTGCGCACGCCCGCACCGGCCTGCATACCGGAGACCCGGTCGCCTGCTGTCCGGCGCACCATCACACGCAAGGTTGAAAACCAACAGATCGTGATCATTGGTTCTTGCCGAAACCGCGTTTCGTCACAACGAAACGTTCGACGCGCAGCACACCTTCACCTACAGCGGCCCACCGAACCTGCCGACCATGCGCCCATGGCCGGATCGGGCACGTCATCGCCAACAACGTCCGCGCCGAACGCGCCCACCGTCGCATGACCCAAACCGACATCGCCACCGCCATCGGCTGACCCCGCTCCTCCAGCCACGACATCAAAGCCGGCGCCGCAAAATCAGCCCCGACGACGTCGCCGCCCTCTGGCACACCTTCAACATCACCCTCGCCGAACTCGCCCACGGCGCCAACCCCGACGACCTACAAACCCTCGGCATCTAACGGCAAGCGGTCAGCATTCACTTAGGATCTGCCGCAACTCATCCTCAAAGGCCGCAACGGCATCCGGGTCCCGGTCGAAGTAAGCCTCCCAGAAACCCGGCTCGAGCCAGCGGCAAGGCGCCAACTCCACGACACCGCCCTCACCTACCTTCGCCACCCAGTTGGAGGGAAGCCGGTCATCTACCGTCATGAACATCTCGGAATCCCACAAGCCAGGGGTACGAACATCATCTCCGACGATCTGCAACTCGATGCGACGACCCGGGCAGGCCAGTACCGAAATCACGATGTATTCCCCACCGAGACGGACCCAGGCACTGTCCTCCATCGAACCGCCAGTCGCTGGACTGATAATACGAGTACACAGAACGCGCATGGTCACCGAGTCACATTAAAGACGATCTTGTAATCATAATTATAGTTAACGACATCGGTCGCAGGATTGTAGTAGTAGTGTACCTGGAACGGCCCCTGTGGACTTTGGAACGTCCTCGACGTGTACTTTCCCCAGTCGGCGATGCTGCTACCGTCCGACGTCAACTCCTTGACCACCTCCGGGTTCTGCAATTTACTACCGGAAATAATGCGCTGCGATCCCTGAATCACTTCAGACTGCAACTCACCGGAGGCCGTGAACGCCGAGCTAGCGGACTCACGAGCCAACTGCTCCCCCAGGCGAACCCCGTTCACCACATTGTCAGCACCCGCTCCCGCGTTTGGGGCCGCAGCCAGGGTAGCAGCGCCGCCTTCGGCTGTACCGGTACCCGCGCAGGCGATGGCGGTCAAGTCCTTCGGGCGGGGCCCCGGAGCGTTACGGGCCAGCCAGGCGGCGGCGGCCTGTACCCGGCTGACCACCGCCCGGCCGGCCGCGGTCCGGCCCGCTCTGCCCGCGAGACTGCCGGCACCAGCCGAAACCAGACCACCACCCGCACCGATGGCGAAATCACCACCCGCATCCGACCAGCTATAACCCCCATCACCGAACAGATGGCTGGACAAACCCCCCGCGGTGACCGAGCCCAGGCCGGCACCCGCCCCAGCCGCCACCACCCCGGCGAACCCGTCCGCGAGCGCAAACCCGGCTTCCCCCCCGGCGGCGATCAGCCCGCCGTACAACGCCCCCGTCGCCGTACTCTTCGCCAACCCACCCCAAGAAAAATCGTCATCGGAAC